>JAZQMR010000173.1:0-6854 GCA_045543505.1 Acutalibacteraceae bacterium
TGGCCGAAGGCCCTGCGGGCCTTCGGCGCCTCGCGGCGCCCACAAGTCTGATGGAGGCACTCCCGAACGCAGCCTTCGCAGCGCCGCCTTTGATTTATTCCTCTACCTTCGGAGTCGTCCCCGCCACAATCATCGCCTGGACGTCCGCGAGCAAATCTGGCTCGATGGCGCGCGCCGGGATGATGAACAATTTTTCTTGCGGCAGATGAATCAGGAACATCTCGTTGAACTCCTCGAAAGCGCACGACCCATCCAGCGGGATTTTCCAGGAAGTGGTTCCCCCGTCGACGTCGATTTCATCCGGATAAATCTCCACAGAGAGCTTTTTACCCGTAGTTAATTTATCCGCATTAAAGCCGACAAAAAAGCGTGGCATCAACAGCGAAGCAAAAACCAACCCAACGGATATTACTCCGAGTATAACGTTAAAATTGCTTCCTGTTGCGAAAAATAATATGAAAAACATGACCGCCAAAACCGTGAAGAGGCAGGCCTCCACGATGGATCGCGTGTTGTTGGCGCGGAAGAGGCCCGTATGCTTGAGGCACTCGAAAATTTCCTCCTTGCGCAACACATAGCCGAATTTTATTCCGGCATATTGCTCCTCGTACTCCTCGGCATCGTCATCCTCGACGAACTCCGACTCTGAGCCATCCCAACCCGAGTTTTGCGCCTCATCCTCCTGAGAATCTTGCACCTCGGCCGACATTACCTCCTGCTCAATCTGCTTTTCGTCCTCAATCGCAGTAGAATCGCCCTCCTGGGCCGCCTCCTCGCGCACGCCAGCCGAGTTACTACTCGGGGCGACGGGAATGCCTTCATCATGTTCTTGCATAGTGTTCTCCTCTGAAAAGTTGTTAAAATTTTATATAATCGACGTTATACGTCGAGGTTTTGCACATATTTTGCGTTTTTCTCTATGAACTCTCGTCTTGGTTCGACCTTGTCGCCCATGAGAATCGTAAAGATCTCGTCGGCGGCGGCCGCATCAGCCAGCTCCACGCGCAACATTATGCGAGTTTCGGGATTCATCGTGGTCTCCCAAAGCTGCTCCGAATCCATCTCACCGAGACCCTTGTAGCGCTGAATGTCGGCACTGCCGCCGATTTCCTTGAGGATTTCGTTGCGCTCCTCATCGGAGTAGGCATACAGGTGCTTCTTGGCCTTCGTGATGCGATATAGCGGCGGTTGCGCGATGTAGACATGCCCTTGCGCGACGAGCGGCTTCATGAAGCGGAAGAAGAACGTCAGCAGCAGCGTACGAATGTGCGAGCCGTCGACATCGGCATCCGCCATGATGATGACCTTGCCGTAACGCAGCTTCGAGATGTCAAATTCATCGCCGATGCCGCAGCCTAGAGCCGTTATGACCGGCATAAGCTTGTCGTTGCCGTAGACTCTGTCGAGGCGGGCCTTCTCCACGTTGAGCATCTTGCCCCACAACGGCAGAATCGCCTGGAATTTCCTATCGCGACCGCCCTTGGCCGAGCCGCCCGCAGAGTCTCCCTCAACGATGTAAATCTCGGTTTCCTCGGGGTTCCGCGACTGGCAATCCGCGAGTTTTCCTGGCAACGAGGCCGATTCTAGAGCGGATTTGCGTCGGACTAGATCGCGAGCTTTTCTTGCGGCGTCGCGGGCCCTCGAGGCAGCAAGTGCCTTCTCGAAAATGGACTTGGCAACGGCCGGATTTTCCTCCAAATAGGTCTGGAATTTATCTCCAACGAGGCTGTCGACCAAGGAGCGAATCTCAGTATTGCCGAGCTTTGCCTTGGTTTGACCCTCGAATTGCGCCTCTTTGAGCTTCACGCTGATGACCACCGTGAGACCCTCGCGCACGTCCTCGCCGGAGAGATTTTTGTCGTTCTCCTTGAGGATGTTAAAGCGCCGCGCATAGTCGTTCATGACCCTCGTGAGAGCCCGTCTAAAGCCCTCCTCGTGGGTTCCGCCGTCGGTCGTGTGAATATTATTCGCAAACGACAGCACGAGCTCATTATAGCTCTCGTTGTATTGCATTGCAACCTCGACCTGGGCCGAATCGTCGGGCAAAGCCTTGGAGAATGCGATGACGTCTGGGTGGATCACATCGAGGCCGCGCTTTTGATGGATGTACTCCACGAAGCTCGATAGGCCGCCCTCGTAGTGGAATTGCTCCGAATGCAGCTCCTCGGTGCGCTCGTCGGTGAGGATGATGTTGACGCCGGCGTTCAAGAAGGCCTGCTCACGCAACCTCGTCTCGAGGACCTCGAACTCGTAGACATCGGTCTCGGCGAAGATTTCCTTGTCCGCCTTGAACTTTATCTCAGAGCCTTTGCGGTCGGTCTCGCCGAGGATTTGCATTTCGCAGGTCGGCACGCCCCTCTCGAAGCGTTGAAAATAAATCTTGCCGTCCTGAAAAACGCGCACCTCAAGCCATTCCGAGAGGGCATTCACGACCGAGGCGCCCACTCCATGCAGGCCGCCCGAGACCTTGTAGCCGCCGCCGCCGAACTTTCCTCCCGCGTGCAGCACCGTGAAGACCACCGTCAGCGCCGGGATGCCCATCTTGGGGTGCAGCCCCACCGGGATGCCGCGCCCGTTATCCGTGACGCAAACGACCTCGCCGGGCAAAAGCCGCACATCAATCTTGTCGCAAAAGCCCGCCAAAGCCTCATCGATCGCGTTGTCCACGATCTCGTAGACCAGATGGTGCAGGCCGCGCGGCCCCGTCGACCCGATGTACATGCCCGGCCGCTTGCGGACCGCCTCGAGCCCCTCCAGAACTTGTATCTCGTTCGCGCCGTATTCGTGATTCACACCGGCAACTTCCGCATTACTCAAACTTAACCCTCCGTTTTATCGTCTCAAAATATACTTTTTGTAGTTGTTTTTGCATCGTTTTTTAAAGGCTTTCTCAAGTCGTATTTTTCCTCAAGGTGTTCTTGCCTTAACCCCTCGCAAACGCCGGTCTATACGACCTGGCGAAACTTTCGCCGCTTTTTGCAGACCGTTTTAGCTCCGACAAAATATACGCACTGTAATCGCTTTCGCCCTTCACTTCTTCAAGTGAATGAACTTCGGCACTTGCGCGTAGAACGCCAGGAATAAAAGTGCGATTATCGCCGCGCCGAGGAGGTAGCTGCGCACGAAAAACGTGAAAAGGACCATCACGATGCCGACCAGTACGGCCAATATTCGCGCTAAGTTTTTTATGTCCTTGCTCAAGAAAACCTTCGAGAACTTCCGGCAGCTCGGACAAAAATATTCCTCGTTCGCCTTGGCCTGAAAGGCCCCCACAAAACTCACTCGCTCCGCGCAGTGCGGACATTTTAGCTTGCCTTTTTTCATAAGAACCTCCCCATTTCGTTGCGCTTTAGTAGGGTCGCCGCCGCCAACGGACTGATGAAAATCTCGTCAACGCGGGGCTTTTGGCCACTATCGCAGACCACAAACGACTTCGGCAACTCATCCATGGCCACCGTCGTTACGCGATTTTCCTTCTCGGCCGCGGCCAAAAACTCCCGCGTCGAGCCTCGAATCGTACTCGTGTCCAAGTCGAAAATGCCGATGATTTCGCGCCGCTTGGCGACCACACCTTGCCCCAAATGCAGATACATAAAAACACCTTTTCTTCTCAAAGTTCTGCTCGGATTTCGCCCTGCTCGACCGTGAAAACCGCGCCAGCTGCCAGTTTCTTGCCCAAGTCTCGCTCGCAACACGTAATGAAAACTTGCTTCTCCGCGATGGAGTTCAGCAGGTAGCTTTGCCGCGTCGCGTCGAGCTCGCTCAGCACGTCGTCCAGCAAAATCACAGGCGGCTCACCCAGCGCCTCCCGCATCAACTCGGCCTCCGCAAGCTTCATCGCCAAAACCGCGCTGCGTTGCTGCCCCTGCGAGGAAAACTGTCGCGCTGACTTGCCCTCGATTTTTATCTCAAGGTCGTCGCGGTGCGGCCCCCGCGTCGTGAAGCCCAGCGTTAGGTCCTCCTCACGCGCCTCTTGCAGCCTGCGCCGAAATTCCTCGCGCAACTCCTCGAGCTCCGTGCCGGGGCCTCGCGCCGCCGACGGCCGATATTGTATCGAAAGCGCCTCGCGGCCCGCCGACAGCCCGCCATAGAACTCCGCCAACGCCGGCCGCAAGCTCTCCACATAGGCGAACCGCCGCCGCATCAGCTCGGCGCCGCACTCGGCCAACTTCTCGTCCCATATATCCAGCGTATCGGCCGCTTTGTTGTCCTTTTTGAGGTGCCGCAGCAGCGAATTTCGCTGAATTAAAATGCGTCCGTATCGCAAAAAATGCTGCGTGTAGCTCGGTTGCATCTGACAAATCGCCGTATCGAGGAATTTTCTGCGTACGCCGGGCCCCTCCTTGATGAGCGCCAGATGCGTCGGCGAGAAAACAACCGCGCAGAATCGCCCGACCAGCGCCGACGCCGATTGTTGCGGCACGCTGTTTATTTGCACCTCGCGCCGGCCCCCGCTGAGGGTCATGTTCAGGCGCTGCTCTCGCGAGAAGGCCTCCGCAACTAGTCGCAACTTCGCCATTTGGCCGCCAAACGCCACTAATTCCCGATCCTTCGCGCCGCGAAATGACCGCCCGCCCGTGAAGACCCACATCGACTCCAAGAAATTCGTCTTACCTTGCGCGTTATCGCCGCAAATCACGTTGACACCGGGGCTGGGCGCAATTTCGCCAGCGCACAAGTTGCGATAATTCTGGAAGGCTACGCGCTTAACAATCAAGGCTCGGGCTCCTCCTGCGCAACGGAAACTTGCTCCTCATCGACCTCAACGACATCGCCCACGCGGAGTTTTTTCCCGCGCTGAAGGCAAGTTTCCCCGTTGAGCTTGACCTCGCCGGCCTGGATTTTCATCTTTGCCTGCCCGCCCGTTACGGTCACGCCTGCAAGTTTGAGTAAGTTGTCGAGGCGGATGAACGGCTCTGTTATGCGGATTATCGTCTTAGTCATCGCTGGCCTTCAACCTCACGGGAAGCACGAGGAACACGAACGAATCGCCCTCGAGGGGGACAATTTTCATCGGGCTGAGCGCGCCATTTATCTGAATTTTGACCTCATCGCACTCGGTATTCTTGAGAGCGTCGATCAAATACTTGTTGTTAAAGCCGATTTCGATGGGCTTGCCGCTGGTCGTCACCGGAATTTCGTCGTTGGCCTTGCCGACCGTCGTGATGCACGAAACTTTAGCGGAGTCGTCCGCGAAAAGGCAACGAATTGGGCTTTTGAGGCGATCGGTGACCACCAAGGACACGCGGTCGATGCACTCGATGAGCTTCTTGGTGTTGACCGTGATCTCCGAGGTGTGCTCGGCCGGGATGGCGGCCTTGTAGTCGAGGAAATCGCCCTCCAGCAGGCGCGAGACCACGCAATAATTCTCGACGTAGAAAATTATATGCTTACGGCCGATCGAAATATCGATTTTCGTGTCTTCGCCATCGGGGAGGAGCTTCAAAATCTCGCTAAGTGCCTTCCCGGGGACAACAAAATTCATCTTTTTTTCGCCGACAACGGGCTCTTTGCGCATTGCCAAGCGATAGCCATCGACGGAAACCAGCTTGAGTTCGTTCTCGCTGACCTCGAAGAGCGTACCGGTGTTAATCGGCTTAACGTCGGTCTCGGAGGTCGCAAAAAGCGTCTGGCGAATCATCCCTTTGAGCGTCAGGCAATCGATGGTCATCTTCTCCGCGTCCGAGAGTTTGGGCAAGCCCGGATAGTCCTCGGCGGAGATGCCCACGATGGAGAACTCAGCCGGGGCGCTGGTTATGGTCGCGATGAGCCGCTCGTCGGTGGTGATCGTGATGGTTTCGGCCGGCGCCTTGCGGATGATGTCCGCGAGAATTTTCGCATTTATGACGATTTGGCCTGGCTGGTCGACAACCGCGGGAATCTCCGTGCTGATGCCGAGTTCCAGGTCATAGCCGCACAGCGAGATGGCCATTTCCTTGGTCCGGATCAATATGCCCTCGAGTGCGGTGAGGCAAGATTTCGTGGAGACAGCTTTTTGAACATTCAACACTGCCTCGACGAGAATTTGCCGCTGACATGTAATTTTCATTTTGAACACCTCGATTTGGAATATAAATGCAATGAGAGAAATTATTTTTAGTCGTAATAGTAGGGGCGGTGGATTTGTTGAAACTCGGCGAAAAAGCTAGATTTTAAGCGCCTTGCGCGCCGATGATGGGATGTTTATTTTTCGTTAAAAGAAATTTGAGTTTCCCCAGGCCGGTTTTTTCATTAACAATCGCGTGGAAAACTTTCTGTTGATTGTTGAAGAAAAGTTGAATATTTTTCTCTCTGAAAATTTTGCTTTCAACCGATTTTGTTGAGAAGTTAAAAGCTTGTTAACAACTCAACATCACCTATCGGTCGCGAATATTTTTGATGATATCCTCGATCATCGCCTTAGTTTTGGCGTCTTTTTGCATAGTTTTCTCGACCTGCTGAATCGCGTATACAACGGTCGAGTGGTCGCGGCCGCCGAACTCCGCACCCAGCGCCGTCATCGAGAGTTGAGTGATTTCTCGAGCGATGTAAATGGCGGTCTGACGGGCGTTGGAGATGTTCGAGGCGCGCTTGGAGGAGCGAATGTCCTCGGGCGAAACCCCGTACGTCCTGGCGACCTCCGTGATGACCTTCTCGACGGTGAGTGGCGGCGGCTGATCGTTGTTCAGGATGTCCGAAATCGCCGATTGCGCGGTCGCCATGCCGGGCTTGTCGCCCTGCAGCAAGTAGTAGGCCTTCATTTTTTTCACGGCGCCCTCCAGCTGCCGAATGTTGGTCTTCAGCTTGGTCGCGATGTACTCCGAGACGTTGTTTGGGATGTCGATGTCCAAAAGCTCGGCCTTGCGCTTGATGAT
>JAZQMR010000174.1:0-12669 GCA_045543505.1 Acutalibacteraceae bacterium
TCGGTTACGTAAATGAGCTCGGCCGGCGTGTGCATGTAGCGCAAGGGAATCGACAAAAGCCCGCCGGCGATGCCGCCCTTCGTGGAGGTGATCGCGTCAGAAGTTGTGCCCGTCGAGCCGCTCATAACCTCCAGCTGATGAGGAATCTTGTGCTGCTCGGCCAAGTGAATAAGCGCATTGGAAATGTTGCGTGAAAGCGACGGTGCGATGCCTATCATTGGTCCGTGCGCCAATTTGCCGCTCTTTTCCTCCGCGACGTTCGGCTGCTGCGCAAAACTTACGTCCACTGAGATGGCCTCCGTCGGCTCGATGGCGAAGGCTGCGGTCTTGGCGCCCAGCGCGTGGACTTCCTCCTGCGAGCTGAACAAGAACGTCACCTGGCAGTCAAGTTGTTCGCTATCAAGCAGCTGCGCACAACGGATTAACGCGGCCACCCCTGCGCGATTGTCGAGAGCCGGCGCTGTAACTTTATCGCCTAGCAATTTCTTAGGCTCGGCATCAAATGAAACGTAGTCGCCAACAGAAATTAGCTCACAAGCCTCCTTGCCAGAAAGGCCTGTATCGATGAGCAGGTTTTCCGTTTTCTCGAAGTCCTTTTTCTCCATCGTCGCCAAATGTGGCGGCGTCGTGCAAACAATCCCGGTAATTTCCTCTTTACCATGAATTTTCACCGTTGCGCCAGGCAAAACGCGACAATCTACGCCACCACACGGCGCGATGCGCACAAAGCCAGACTCGTCGACCCCGGTGACCACCATGCTGATTTGATCGATGTGCGCGTCGACGAGAATGTGCCGCGCGGCGTTGGACTTGCCAAGGCGACATATGACGTTGAAGTTCTTGTCGATGTCAATGTTAGCTTCAGCCAAGTGATTTCGCAGCTCCGATTTCATCAGCTCGGCAATGGCGGTCTCTTCGCCCGCGCCAGAAAATGTGCTGCACAGGCGGAATATTAAGTCGGTAAGCATGATAGGGCTCCTTTCAAGTTGGCTTGCCGCGGGGGCACTGCACCCGGCCAAATAAATTTTTATTTGGCCGGCAAAGCAAAGAATTTTCTTTGCTTTGTGAATGCAATTTTATTGCATTCGGTGCAGTGCCCGCGCGAGGCTAAAGTTTATTAACTAGATCTTTAAAGTGACGGCCACGCGCAGCGAAATTTTCATACAGGTCGAAGCTGGCGCAGGCGGGCGAGAGCGACACGATATCGCCACGAATTGCATTCTCGCGAGCAACAGCGACCGCCTCACTCATGTTGTTTACCGTGATGATTTTGAGCGTCTCGGGTGAGAACTTCGAGGAATTGACCACGGCCTCGCGAATCTTATCGGCGGTCTGCCCGAGGAGAATCAAAACCTTGACTTTCTCGGCGATGACCGAGCCAAGCGTGTCGAACGGGATTTTCTTGTCGTAGCCGCCGGAGATCATGATGATTTTTTGCGGAAACAGCGACAGTGTGCCGCAAATGGTGCGGGTCGGACTCGAGGCGATCGAGTCGTTGTAGTAACGCACGCCGTCGACCTCGCGCACAAACTCAGTTCGGTGCTCAACGCCGGAGAAGGTCCTTGCAACAGTGCGAATCGACTCGAGCGAGACCTCGTCGAAGACAGCCGCGATGGCCGCCATATAATTTTCGACGTTATGTTTGCCGGGTATGCGGATATCACTCACGTTAAGGATTGGCTGTGTCGCTCCATTTTTGGCAAAAAATATCGTATCTCCATCCAGATAGACGCCATTTTCGCACGCACTTTTCGCACTAAAGCATACGGCTTGACCACGAACGCTATCGCTAAATTGCTTCGTAATTTCGTTGTCGAGATTAAGCACAGTGCGTGAAAACGCGTTCTGGTGGAGCACGATATTTTTCTTCGCCTCGATGTACTCAGTCATGTCTTTGTGCACGTCGAGATGATTCGGCGAAATGTTCGTTACCACGGCGACATCTGGGCTTTTTCGCATAGAGATCAGCTGAAAACTAGACAGCTCCACAACAGCGACATCGTCCTCGCGGATACTCTCTATTCTCGGCAGCAGTGGCGTACCAATGTTACCTCCAAGATGAACATTTTTGCCTTCCTGCTGCAGTAGCTCCGAAATGATCGTCGTGGTTGTGGTTTTGCCGTCGCTGCCAGTAACCGCAACAATCTTGCACGGACACAAATCGAAAAACAGCTCCATCTCAGAGGTCACAACAACGCCATTTTTTTGCGCTTCAACAAGCTCCGCACAAAAAAAATTCAATCCCGGCGAGCGAAAGATTATGTCGACGTTCAATTTTTTCAAGTAGTCGTTACCCAGTTTGAAATTTTCGACATAAGGCTTAAGCTGCTCAATGACCTCAGCAAGTTGCGCCTCATTTTTGGCGTCACAAGCGCTTACAATGGCTCCCTTCTCGCTGAACAGCTTTATCAATGGCAAATTGCTCGTTCCGATGCCGCAAAACGCCACCCGCTTGCCTTTTATGCTTTTAAAAAATCTATCTATATCACGCTGCATGCATTTGCGTCCCCTCAATTAGCCTTTAACACATATTATACAAGTTCGCGGCAGTGATATCAAACTAGTGGTAAAATGCAAGTTAAATTAAGCACTGTTGCTAAGTTATCGCAACTAAAGTTCCAATACTCAGCTAATAAAAAACACCTCGCCAGAAGAATTCACACCTTGCGTTATACCTAAAAGTTTTATTTCTCTTTTAACTGATTATTCCTAAGAGCAAAAAACAAGACTGGTGTTATCAACCCGGAGCTAAAAATAGAAGCCAATAGCCAGATAAGAGGTGCTTTCGTTAATTTTTTGTAAATCTTGCATGAAGGCAAAAACAGAAAAATGCGAGCAACAAAGTTGAGCATATTTAACAGATCTCTTGCAAAATTATACAAAATAAATTTTGAAGGTGTTATATTCACCGGATTTACAGAATTTTTGCCGTTATAATGGCGTGTAAGAATATTCACTTTTTAAATTTAATCGTATTTTTGCAGGTAATACTTTATTTTCGCAAGAGTTCTAATGGAGCGGGCATATAAACAAGCTTGTTTACAATAGCAAATGCAATAAGAAACACCGTTAGCAAGTTTAATGCTAAAATTAACCCGGCCTTTTTGTGGGAGGGGAGTGCCCTAGCTGAGCATTTAAATAAAACTCGAGAGACAAAAAGCAGATTTTAGGTGAGGAAAATTCTTTTTAGCACGAGCAAATAGATTAAACGCATTAACAAAAATTAGGAGTGCCCTAAGTGAGCTTTTTCCATTGAGCTAGTTTCCACGGCCGGGCCGCGAGGCCAAAGAAAAGCTGTCAGATGCTTACCTAGGGCACTCTCCTAAAAATGTTGCATTGTTTGTCGCGGCAGTCTAAGTATCGCTCTTTGGCTAAAAATTTATTGACGACACGGTCTCGGGCGCTTCTTGCAATTGAGCAATCCACAACGGTAGCGCTATGACAAAAAATCGCACCGGCATACCGTGAGCATCCACGGCCAGATGTATTTTCGTGTTTAGCCTCATGAATAATCTCGCACGACAAGACGCGGCGCGTGGTCGCGCAGAACATTTCGTGCTCAAAGCAAGATATAGAGCCGAAGGATCCTTTCACGCGTTTTTGTCTTTGTTTTTTTGAAAAAGTTGCTAATTGGGCGCGTTTTTTGAGTTGAACCCAATCGTTTTATCTACACTGGGGACAATTATAATACAAGCTTTGACAAACATATGGTAAAAAACTCTTGTCATTCTCGAAAGTGTACAAAAAAACACACCGATCATTAGGTCTTCAAAATCCGTATCATCTATCAGTGCAGCTAGAATATTTTCCTAGATACCTTTGTCTCTCCAGCGGCAAAATCTGCAATGAACATTTTTCCAATGTCCGTATTCTGCTGGCAGGTCTCGCCAAAGTGCTCCTGTGCACAAGACCTAAAACACGCCGCTTATGAACTGCCGTATATCTTTAGCGTTTCCTCCACGTGTGCCATTTTCTCCAATTGTGTGCGGCTTGAGTTTTTCCCAACCAATGTCACTTATATCGTGCCGGTGTAATTCTTTGTTCATTTTCTCACGCTCGTTTTTTACATGATAACACGTTATTGACAATACGGTCTAAAAACAAACCTATAAATTTATTGGGGAAGGAACATTTTGCTAATTTGGGAATTTTTTGTTGTTTTGCCTTGATATAAAGAAAAAATGTGAGTGTCAGCTAAATAATTAAGGATGGTACAATAAGGTGAAGATATGTATAAGCGCAAAAAATGTCAAGCAAGCGAGTACACAAACGCGGGCTTTGTAAATGGCGCTCAACGGTACAAGAGCAAGAAATGTGGCTGACAATTTGTGCCGACAAGGCATAAGGACCGAAGTGAACAAAAAAAGCTCGAGGCTGTGCGACTATACGCTCATGGCCTTTATTTCCGGACAATCGCAAAGCTCTTAAAAGTTATCGCTCAATCTGTTTTCGTTTGGGTAAAGAACTTTGCAGAAAAGAATTATTCCAAACCTGCTCCGCTTGACGATAGCGTAGTGATTGAGCTCGATGAAATGTGGTATTTTTTGCATTCAAAAAAAGACAAGTTTGGATTTGGAAAGCTTATTGTCGAACAACAAAACAGCGCATCGATGGGGAATGCGGCGCACGAGACGCCGAATCGTTTAGAAAAATGTACGAGCAACTGAAAAAGTGGAACGTAAAAGTATTCTTTAGCGATCGATACAATGTTTATCGTGATTTTATACCACCAGAAGGTCTAATTCAAACAAAATCAGAAGCACATTGGATCTAAAGTGACAACTTTTCTCAGCGACACTGGTTTGTGAGATTTCGACGAAAAATCTGCTGTGTTTCACGTTCACTTAAAATGATTGATTTTACGATGTTTCTTTACGCGGCCTGCCATGCCAACAAATCTATCAGCATTGTTATTTGAACAACCTCTCCAAATAAACATATCAGAGGCATCATTATGGTTTGTGTTGGAATCGACGTTGCAAAAGATAAGCACGATTGCTTTATCATGAACTCGGAAAGTGAAGTTTTAGCCGAGGCATTTACGATTCAAAATAATCGCGAAGGTTTTGAGTTTTTATTTCAATGCATTTGTCAATATGCCGATAATTAAGAAAAAACAAAAGTAGGAATTGAGGCTACCGGACATTACAGCTACAACATTCTCAGCTTCCTACTCAACAAAGGATTTAACACCTTTGTCCTTAATCCGTTACATACCAACCTTTACAGAAAAAGCCTCAGCCTTCGCAAAACAAAAACTGACCGAATTGATACGCAAACTATTGCAACTATGCTAATGTCTGATGTGAACCTTAAATCCTACACGAATATAGCATATCACAATGAGAAACTAAAGTCACTCATACGCTATAGATTCAGCAAAGTGCAGGAACGAGCTCAGCTTAAACAGTCGGTTTCTCGGTTGATTACAATTTTGCTTCCAGAACTAGAAAAACTTGTGTCCTCTCTTCACTCATCGTCTATTTATGCGCTTCTTAGTGAGTTCCCTGGTGCGAAACAGATTGCAGGCGCGAATCTAACTCGTATGAAAACACTTCTAAACGAGGCTTCAAATGGCCGCTACGACCGGGATATGGCAGCGGAGCTTAGGAATTTTGCCAGATGTTCTGTTTGCTCTGCTATGCCTGCTAAGTCAATGGAACTTCGGCACACAATTCGGCTGATTCGCGAATTAAATACTGAAATTGAGGACACTGAATCCGCCATACAGACCATCATGGAAAAAATTCACTCTCAAATTACAACTATTCCAGGAATAGGGTTACGTTTCGGCGCCATGATTTTGGCTGAAATTGGTGATTTCTCTCGTTTTGATTCTCCGGATAAGATTCTTGCCTATGCTGGAATGTCGCCATTTACCTATCAGTCAGGTCAATTAACCAATTGTTATGCTCACATGGAAAAACGAGGTTCTAGGTATCTTCGCTATGCGCTTTACAACGCAACCAAATGTGTTTGCTTGTGGGAACCATCATTTGCTGCATACTTAGCAAAAAAACGCGCAGAAGGGAAGCAATGCAACGTTGCTATTTCTCGTGCAGCCAAAAAGTTAGTTCGACTACTTTACGCTATGGAAAAGTCTCGGCTACCCTACAACAACGCTATCTAGTTCCCTTGGCTTTAATAAGTTTTTGACGGCGTCTACACCTACGTCAGCTTTGCTATACCCTTTTTCAACTGTCTGCAATTCTTTTGCCAATCTGCATTCTTAGGCTTGACTTTTAATAGTTAGTCTTAAAGCCGAAAGTCCAAGCGCTTTTTTCGTTCCATCGAAACAGCTAATGCTGCTTTCAAAATTTTTGTTAATGCGTTTAATCTATTTGCTCGTGCTAAAAAGGATTTTCCTCACCTAAAGTCAGCATTTGTATCTCGAGTTTTATTTGAATGCTTGACTAGGGCACTCCCTT
This sequence comes from Acutalibacteraceae bacterium, assembly GCA_045543505.1. Classification (GTDB taxonomy): domain Bacteria; phylum Bacillota; class Clostridia; order Oscillospirales; family Acutalibacteraceae; genus CAG-557. The sequence continues at coordinate 6,429 of JAZQMR010000174.1, forward strand.
TTAGTGAGATAAGTGTTAAAATATTCGTGATTTGTTCGTGGTGTATCTCCATGATATAAATTATTTATGGACTCCCTGCCCTCCGTGTTCTGATTATTGGCTCTTAGCTGATTTGTATTAGTTTTTCTTTTACTCTAAGGAAATAAGTTTTAAATTTTCTTTTACATAAGTGTAGCCGGAATAAATTGAGGCTGCAACCGCTAGCCAAATAAATACTTCGCCAATTGAAGTGATTAAATTTAATTCGCGAGAGGCTAAATTAAGGCTTGTGCTCACTATGACTTGCAATAATAAAATCATGATTATGCTTATTATCTGCGTGGTGGTCTTGATCTTGCCCCAAATGTTTGCCGCAACTACCTTTCCAGTGCTCATAGCAACCAGCCTGAGCGATGTTACGATAAATTCACGCATCAATATAATGATAACAGGCACCGCGCTTACGAGTCGCAACTCAATAAAGCAAATTAGCGCTGACATCACCAGCATCTTGTCTGCAAGTGGGTCTAGAAATTTCCCAAAGTCCGTTACTTGGTTGTTTTTTCGCGCGAGCTTGCCGTCTAAATGGTCCGTTATTGATGCGACTATAAACACGCAAAGCGCAAGCAAAAATCTGCTGGGAATGGCCTCTACTAGCAAAAAAAATACCATCAGCGGGACGAGCAATATTCTAAATATCGTGAGTTTGTTTGGGGTGTTCAATGTGTTTCCTGCCTTTTCCTTGGTTATAACAAAAATAGGGGGGCCGTGCCCGGACGCGCGTTGTGCGTCCGGAACGGTGGCGATTCCATCGCCACCGTGGTATTCGTCGACGTTCCACCGACGAATGCACGGCCCCCATTTTTGCTAGCCTTACTTTTAAATCTAGTTCTTAAAATCAAGCACTTGCCGAATCTCGTCCCAGGAGTAGCCGTACCGCTGGAGGAATGCGATCGCACGCTTCTTGACCTTCTCATCAGAGGCGGCCAACTTGTACTTTTTTTCTACAAGTAGTTTAATTTGCTCGATGGGATCATAGTCGACAGCATCGAGCGCATCGCAAATGGCCTCTTTGGAGATACCTTTTTGGGTTAGCTCTAACTCCGCACGACGACGCGAAAAATGCTTGTTTAGAATCAATTCTCGTGCATATTTTCGAGCAAAACTTTCGTCATTAACGAGGCCCAATTCTTCCATCCGAGCGGCAGCATCTTGCGCAACCGTCGGGGAGTAGTCGCGCTTGAGCTTGTTGAACAAATCCCGCTTGGAGTGATCGCGGAAGGACAAAACGTAGAGTGATTTCTCCTTGGCGCGCTTATACTCGGAGTCATACTTTAGCTGCTCGAGTTGCGCTTCATCGAGTTGAGAGCCAACTTTAATTTTATTTTGAGCCAAAATTTCGTTATCGATTTTTGCCCAAAACTCGCCATCCACGAAGACGGAGCTCAACATTTTGCGCTCGCGCGAGATGTCGGTTATGTACATCAGTCGTCCACCGTGATGTCGATGTTGGCCTTCACCTCGGCCTCGTCGTCCTGCGCCACCGGCACCTCCACGGCGGTCGCGACGCTTCTTGCAGCGGCTCGCAAAGTTGCCTTGCCGTAGAGTTTGTCGACGTTTGCGCTGACTTTTTCTTCAATTTCCGCAGCAATTTCCTTGTTTTCGCGGAAGAGCTCCTTAACCTTGTCGCGTCCCTGGCCGAGCTTTTCGCCGTTGTAGGAGAACCATGCGCCACTCTTGTTAACGATGTCCAACTTAACGGCCGCATCCAGAAGTTCGCCCTCGCGCGAGATGCCGGTGCCGTACATGATGTCGAACTCAGCCTCTCTAAACGGCGGCGCAATCTTGTTCTTAACGACCTTCGCGCGCGTTCTCGCACCAATAATCTCGGTGCCGCTCTTCAAGGTTTCGATTTTTCTAACCTCGATGCGAACCGACGAATAGAACTTCAGCGCACGGCCACCTGGAGTGACTTCCGGGTTGCCGTAAACGACGCCGACCTTCTCACGCAACTGGTTGATGAAGATGGCCACGCAGTTTGACTTAGAGATCGCACCGGCCAGCTTTCTCAACGCCTGAGACATCAATCTCGCTTGCAGACCAACGTGCGCGTCTCCCATTTCGCCCTCGATTTCGGCCTTAGGCACGAGCGCCGCAACGGAGTCCACAACGATGACATCGATCGCACCCGAGCGCACCAACGACTCGGTGATTTCCAAAGCCTGCTCGCCTGTGTCGGGTTGAGCAACCAAGAGAGAGTCAACATCTACGCCCAATGCCGCCGCATATACCGGATCAAGTGCATGCTCAACGTCGATAAAAGCAACGTTTCCGCCATTTTTTTGTCCCTCAGCGATGCAATGCAGCGAAAGCGTCGTCTTGCCTGAGGATTCAGGTCCATAAATTTCAATAATGCGGCCTCTTGGCAAGCCGCCGATTCCCAATGCCAAGTCCAGCGACAACGAGCCCGTCGGAATGGCATCCACGTGCATAGTTTGGCTTTGTCCCAGACGCATCACCGCGCCCTTGCCGAACTGCTTTTCTATTTGTCCCAACGCGCCCTCAAGCGCTTTTTTCTTGTCCAGTGCCATTTTTGTCCTCCCGGAGAGTGTAAATTTTAAGCCCATTTATTATATTATTTTTTTGAGGATGGTGCAAGACTAAACATATCAAAGGTAAGGTTTACTGGCTTTCGTTTTGTTAGAGCTGCTCGGGCCTTTTTTATGCTACCTATTTCAATGGGGAGATATTCCCTAACGTTAAGTTTGACAAAAAAGAAATCTTGCGGTTTAATTTATCTCGATTAATGGCATCGAAAATAGCCCATACTAACCTTGAAAGGACGTGAGCTTTATGCAGAGTGCAACTAAATTGAGTCTTGGTGAGTTTGAGAAAATATTGAGTGAGAACACCTTGGTGATGGTGGACTTTTTCGCGACGTGGTGCGGCCCGTGCCAGATGTTTTCGCCTATTGTTGAGCAAGTTGAAGACAAGTATGATGGTGACCTTACCGTTGTGAAGGTTGACATCGATGAGAACTCGGACATTGCCGAAAAGTACACCATTCAAAGTGTGCCGACGACTATTCTCTTCAAAAATGGCGAGATTGTTGAGCGCGTGAGCGGAATGCTGTCATTGAGCCAGTGCTCCGACTTGATCGATAAGAACTTGAATTAGCTTCACTTTTTGCTATAATGTTTTCGTATATTTATTTTGTGAAGGAGCTCACTCGTATGAAGAAAAATGTGTTGGTTACCGGTGCGTCGCACGGAATCGGTCGTGCGACGGCAACATTGTTCGCGGAGAACGGCTACAATGTAGCGATAAACTACAACAGTTCGCCTGAGGAAGCCCAAGCCCTCGTGGACGAGCTAACCGCTAAAGGCTGCAACGTTATGGCCGTTAAGGCGAATGTTGCAAATAGAGCCGAAGTCGAAGAGATGTTTGCGCAGATAAGCAAAGCCTTCGGCGATGTACATATTCTTGTTAACAACGCCGGGATTGAATCTCAGAAGCTTTTTACGGACGTTAGCGAGGCTGAATGGGACAAAATTTTCGACGTAAATATGAAAGGTGTCTTTAATTGCACGCAAATGGCCCTTAAAAGCATGATTCGCGAGCACTATGGTAAAATCATTAATGTGTCGTCAGTGCTCGGAATTATGGGCTCCTCGTGCGAAGTTCCGTATTCGGCCTCTAAAGCGGCTGTAATCGGCTTTACGAAGGCTCTTGCGAAAGAAGTAGGCCCCAGCAATATAAACGTCAATACGGTGGCTCCAGGCGTGATTGACACGAAGATGAATCGTCGCATCGATCCAGCCATCATTGAGCGCCTAAAACAGCAAACCCCACTCGGCACCATCGGTACCTGTGAGGACATTGCTGAGGCCGTTCTATTCTTGGCCTCCGAGGGCGCCAAGTTTATCACCGGGCAAGTTCTTAGTCCGAACGGCGGTCTCGTAATCTAAACTAGGTTGAGTAGCCGTGCGCCACTTGCGACCAGAAAACAAGTCAAGATGCCCATGAGCGTCGGCAAAATGAAGGAGACCGCGGTCCATTTGAGGCTGCCGGTTTCTTTTTTTATGGTCAAACACGTCGTGCCACACGGGAAGTGCATCAGCGAAAACAGCATCGTGCATACCGCCGTCAGCCACGTCCAGCCGTTGCGAACCAGCAGCAAATACAACTCATCCAGGTTGCTAAGGTCCGTCAGCGTACCCGTGCACAGGTAGCTCATGATGATTATCGGGATGACAATTTCGTTGGCCGGGAAGCCCAAGATGAATGCCATCAAAATTACGCCGTCCATGCCGAGTAGCCTTGCGAATGGATCTAGAAAGCTCGAGCAATGCGCCAAAATGCTTGCGTCGGCGATGAAAATGTTCGACATGAGCCAGATGAGTAGGCCTGCGGGCGCCGCCACAAGTACCGCTCGGCCGAGGACAAAGAGCGTTCTGTCGAAAATCGAGCGGACGATTACTTTGCCGACTTGCGGGCGCCGATACGGTGGCAGCTCCAGCACGAACGACGACGGCATCCCCTTGAGGACGGTCTTCGACAGCAACTTTGAGGTCAGGAAGGTCATCAGCACGCCCACCACGATGGTGCCGGTGAGCAGCAATGTCGAGATCAGCGAGCGGTACGGGAGGGCGATTGCGCCAGCGAAAAACATCGAGATAATCGCGATGAGCGTCGGAAAACGGCCATTGCACGGGACAAAATTGTTGGTCAAAATCGCAATCAGCCGCTCCCTCGGCGAGTCGATGATTCGGCATCCGATGACCCCACACGCGTTGCAGCCGAAGCCCATGCACATCGTCAGCGCCTGCTTGCCGTGCGCACACGCCTTCTTGAAGTACTTATCCAAATTGAAGGCCACTCGCGGCAGATAGCCGGAATCCTCGAGCAGCGTGAACAGCGGGAAAAAGATGGCCATCGGCGGCAGCATGACCGACACCACCCACGCCAGCGTGCGGTAGATGCCCAGGATGAGCACGTCGCTGAGCCACTGCGGCGCGCCGCTCGCCTCGAACAGCTGCAGAAGTTTGTCTTGCACGAGGAATAACCCGTCCGCGATGAGCTCCGATGGGTAGTTGGCGCCGCTGAGAGTTATCCAAAATATCACGAAAAGCATCAATATCATGATGGGGATTCCTGTCAATTTCGAGGTCAGCAATTTGTCAATTTTACGATCCCTTTGTGCATATTGCTTATTTAATAGAGTCACGCTTTTCTCGTAGATCTCTTGCGCTCTTCCAACAAGTCCTGATACCATCTCGTCTTGCAGGATTTCTGGGCTAATGCCGCCAACAAAAAACTCCTTCTTTATTTGTTCAAGTTCGCTTTTCAGTTGTGCATCTTGCAGCAAGTCAAAGCCCAAATACTCCGTCAACGTCCTATGTAGTTTTTCGTCCAAGTCAAGCATTTTTACGCTCAACCAACGCGCATTTAGTTTATGTCCAACGCGTTCTTTTATGAGTGGCTCAAGTCGAGCAATGGCTGCCTCGATTTTGTCGCTGTATGAGAATTTCACGTTGTAGGTTTTCTTGCGCTTGACGGTCAAGGCGTAAATTTCGTCCTTTAGCGCCTCGAGACCGTCCTTACTGCGAGCGCTCGTGCCAACCACAGGCACACCAAGCTGCAACGACAACTCATCCAGGTCGACGAAGATGTCTTTCTTGGCGGCCTCGTCCATCAGGTTGACGCACACCATCACCCGATTTGTTATCTCGCGCACCTGCAAGACTAAGTTGAGATTTCGCTCGAGACAGGTGGCATCGACTACCACAACGACTAAATCCGGCTCGCCAAAGCAGATAAAATCTCGTGCGATTTCCTCTTCCGTTGAGCTTGCAAGCAAGGAGTATGTGCCGGGCAAGTCGACTAGCGTGAAGTTTTTGTCCTTGTGCCGGCAAGTGCCTCGCGCATTTGAGACGGTTTTCCCCGGCCAATTCCCAGTGTGTTGCTTCATGCCGGTCAGCGCGTTAAAGAGCGTGCTTTTCCCGACGTTTGGGTTGCCCGCCACCGCGATGATTTTCTCATTTTCCGCACGCCTGCTGAGTTTCACGTCCCGCGCGATGACTGCCGCGCCAGTGCTTTTCTTGGTAAGACCCATAGCGACCTCCAATGTGATTTTGAGTAGTGCTTTGAGAGAACATCTAGCCGCGCCGCGAGGCGCAGAAGGGTCCCTTGGGGCCTTCGGGCAGCCCCGGCCTCAACAAAGTTGAGGCCGGGGTCCCCAAGGAAAAAAAATTTTATTTTT
>JAZQMR010000175.1:0-4268 GCA_045543505.1 Acutalibacteraceae bacterium
TTTTGCGAGCTTTTCTTTTCGCAAAGAAAAGCGGAGCTTGGAGCTGTGTTTCTAAAATCGAAACTGCAGATGGCAGTATAACCGTGACCTGTCTTGAAGAAGCACCAACGGTCGCAATACCAATCCAGCTGAAGGTGGTGCAATAAATGGGAAATGCAATTATATCAAGAAGAGAACAGCGTGAACTAAAGAAAACCCAAGAGAATTACGATTTCGAAGAAAAATTATTGCCAGAAGAATTGAAGAGTTGTACAACTAAATACACCTGTTTCTTACCAAACGGAGATGTCTTAATCAGCGGTTATGGCGAAGATATTGGGATTTGGCACTTTGAAAAAGGGACTCTTTCCTTTTATAAATTATATAACGAAGGCTATTGGTCGACATTTCAACTTCTAACAAATGGCGACTGTCTAATCGTAAATAAAAGTGACTCCGAAATAACGGGAATCCTATTTTATAATAGTTCAGAAAAGTCTATTACGAAAATTTATGATGAGGGCTATAAATGGGAATATTTCTATGAGTTAAGCAATGGGGATGTCTTAATCAGCAATTCCGCTTCTTCGGTAACGGGTATATATGTGTTTAACCATTCGACAAAGTTGATAACCAAGGCATATGAAAGTGGATACAATTGGAGATACTTTTCTGAATTGTCTGACGGAAACTGTTTGATTAGTTCCAGTACAAGTTCGTGTGTTGGCCTTTTGCTTTATGACCTTGTGACAAATCAGATAACGGTAGCATATTCAACCGGCTATTATTGGCGATACGTTTACAAATTATATAATGACGAACACTTGATATCAGGCGAATATTCGTCCTCATCGGGTATTTTAAAATACAGTCCAGCAACAAAAAGTATTTCTCTGGTTTATGATTCTGGAAATGGTTTCGCATACTTTTTTGAACCTACTCCAGGAAAATGTTTAATTGGAGCGAATGCATGGCAAGGCGCCGGTCTGTTTTTATATGAGGAAAGTTCCGATACGGTTACAAAAATTTTAAATATAAATGATTACGGTTGGAATCACTATCAAAGCTTGCCAGATGGTGATTTTTTGATTGCAAATAACAACACAAGTAGCACCGCTGGAATTTTATATTACAACGCTAGCGACGATTCAGCTATGAAGCTTTTTGATGAAGGTTCCTCGTGGGAAAATTTTTTCGAGTTACCTAACAATGACTATCTTATAGGAAGCAGTAACGTTTCTGGAATTGGCGTCTCAAATATAGGAATGCTTTATTTCAACTACGCAGATAAATCAGTCACAAGAATATATGAAACAGGCTATTCTTGGGAACTTGGCCATAAGCTCGCAAGCGGAAATTGGCTTATTGCTGGAGATAGAGCGAGTGGAGTTTTGCTATATGACACAACAAATAAGACTTTAACAAGTATTTATGAGGCTAACTCTGGCTGGACAGATTTTTACGACCTCCCAGATGGAGATTGTTTGATTATCGGAAGTAACTATGGTACATCTGCAGGAGTGTTGTTATATAGCGCTTCAAGCAAGACAATAACACAAATTTATGAGCAAGGAGTTTATTGGAAAAACTTTTTTGAATTGCCGAATGGGAACATTTTAATTACAAGTAATAAATCTTGGTCAACTACCGGTGTTTTGCTGTTTGACCGGAACTCTAAAACAATATCAAGAAAAATTAATTACGGCACTAAATATTCTATTTTATCAAATGGAGAATTGATATCATCCGAAATCGATATCCTTTCTGTAAATGTTGCAAATTATAGTTTGGGGCAATATATGGGAGGCACGGTTAATGGCGATTATATTTTTGCAGAAACAAAAGTTCAAAAAATTTCGGATGGTTCGGTTTGCAATTTGAATGACACATACAGTGCCGCATACCTTTCTAAGCACAATATTGCAGTTGGTTCGAAGTTTATAGTCTATAAAAATTAAAGGGGCATTTAACATGAAAGTATTTATTGGCGGTGCGTGACCGCACAGGACATGACGCGCTAAAGTTTTGTACAAACAACTAGCTCACTCACGCGAAAGACACTGAGTGCGAAATCGTATGGTGCGAAGTTTGTAGTTTATAAAAAATTAAAGGGGAGTTTAACATGAAAGTATTTATTGGTGTAGGACATGGTGGAAGCGACCCAGGAGCGCTTAGCCACTTGGTCGAGAAAGATGTTAACTTGGTGGAGGCATTGGCTTGCCAAGATTTTTTAGAAGCGCATGGAGTGCGAGTTTTGATGTCGCGAACAAGCGACGAGGATGACCCGTTGACTGACGAAATAAAGGAGTGCAACGCGTTCAATCCAGATTTAGCGATTGATATTCACAATAATGCCGGAGGTGGTGACGGGTTTGAATGTTTTTATCATTACAACGGTGGAACCGGTAAAACCCTAGCCCAAAACATTGAAGCTGAAGTTAAGGCAATCGGGCAAAACTCGCGAGGTTGCAAAATCCGCTTAAATTCCAGTGAAACAGACTATTACGGTTTTGTTCGAGAGACAGCTTGCCCCGCTGTAATTGTTGAAGGTTGCTTTGTGGACAATGCAACGGACGTTCAAATTGCTGATTCACTGGAAGAACAAAAAGCCTTTGGCGTAGCTTATGCCAAGGGTATTTTAAAAACCTTGGGAATATCAATAAAAGAAAATCAAGCTCAATTAAAGCCCTTATCAAGTGCGAAGTATTATGTTCAGGTCGGAGCTTATGCAAGCAAAGAAAACGCTGAAAAACAGCTGCAGAAAGCAAAAGACGCCGGATTCGCCGACGCTTTCATAAAAGAATTTTAAGGGGGAAGGATATGGAAAACAAAACCTTTGGAATAGCTTCGTTTGCGATTCTGATCGAAGCAATCATTACATACTTTAATCAGTTTTTTGTGCAAGAAAATTTCTGTTGGCAAATGCTATTTAGCATAGCTCTAGGCATCGTTATCGCGGTCGCCTACAAGCTGGATTTACCTGCGCATTTTAATTTAAATTCGCAGATTCCGTACGTTGGCTGTGTGTTAACAGGAATTCTGCTCTCGCGTGGGAGTAATTATGTTTTTGATTTGATAAGCAAAATTGCTAACATTCGTTGAGAAAATTTTTCACTTCACAGAAATCAGCCTTAATATTAATCGTATTGATGATATAATAATTTAAAATTGAAAAATTGCAAGGATTTTTATGGCGTATAACGCAAACTCAGAGCTACGCGTAGTCACTGCAGCTAAAAATTTGTGCAGTTATGTGCTGATGGTAACCAGCAAGTCGCCAAAAAGTTTTAGATTTACGTTGGTCTCGCGGCTGCAAAATTTGTCACTTGATATCGTCGAAAACATTTACAAAGCTAATGAGGTTTTTGTACAAAGTAAAGACGCACAGCATGTGCAAAAGAGATTGGATTTACAGCATTCTGCGCTAACAAACGTGAAAATTTTAGCGTACATTTCGTTGCTTGCGCGTGAGCAGGGGTGCATTTTGCCCAAACAGTATGAGCAAATTTCAAAACTGGTGCACGACTGCCAATACTTGCTTGGAGCCTGGATAAAAAGCGATAGGACGCGGTTTGACAGCCAGAAACACTTTTAACACACGGAAAAGCCCGCACGCAGTTGTACGCTGTGCGCGGAGCCCACGCTGGCATGTCGCGCTAAGGTTTTGAGCAAACAATTAGCTAAACCACGCGGCCAAAGCTAAGCAATGATGGAAGATTGTCACATGCTGTGTGCGAAGCCCGCGCGGGCAAAGTCGCGCCAAAGTTTATGCTGACAAACGAATTACTCTCGAAGAATATGGCAAGCATCAAAAAAAATACCCAGCACTAAATTTTAGTGCTGCGTTTTTAACTTTACTCCTCGAATTTCTTCTTGCTTGTAATGAGCCGTAGCATGACGCCAAGGGAAGAAACAAGCACTATTGCGAGGCCGGAAAAGAGCAACTCTGTGGAAATGTCGCCGGTGCCAGGCGAATCGGTGCCAGAACTGTCGGGCTTGTCAGTAGGCTGATTGTTGCCGTCTTCAGGCTTTAGTTCAAGCGCAGCTTTTTCCTCGTCGGTTAGCTCGTCGAAGATGAAGTAAGGCGAGAAGTGCGACAGAGTCATCATGCCGAATTCATCGGTTCCGCCTGGGTAGGCGAAGTTGGTAACATCCTCGACCGGAACGTTCTCGTCGCCGCCTGACGTGATGTAATAAGCTTTGAGATGCGCTAAATCCCAATCCGCACCTTCATTAGGATCTCCAAGCTGTACGTACACATTGACCGGGTGAGCGGGCGGAACTTTCTT
>JAZQMR010000176.1:0-1762 GCA_045543505.1 Acutalibacteraceae bacterium
AGAAGGAGCTTGCCGCGTAGACGTTGACTTCCTCCGGCGAGGCGCCAAACTCCGAATTGAGGTACATCTTCACCAGCGCCGAGGACGGCTCATCGTAGTCCGGGAAGCTCAATTTGCGAAAGGCCTTCTTCTGACGCGCAAGTTTCTCGCAAAGTAGGCTCGTTTGAGTGGCTTTTCCGCTCCCGTCCAGGCCCTCGATGACAATCAGTTTTCCGCGCGACATACTACTTCTCCTTTTACCTCCGAGAATCGTTTCTTCACGTTCAGCTGCTCGCCGCAAGACATTTTGCCCTCCGGACACGCCCCAAATAAACACGCTGGGCCAGCCTTTTTGAAGATGTTTGGCGCAACCCGAGACACTAAGCGTAGCATCTCAGTGGCCAACTCGCGGATTTCCCATTGGGCCCTGTTGCAGCAACGATGCGCGAAAAAGTTCAGTAAGCTGCGTGCATTAAAGGTGCAAATCAGCTTGGTCTCGCACGCATTCGGCAGGACATATCGCGCATCCTCGATGGCCATTTTCTCCGCCAGCCTCTCCGCGATTTTTTCCTCCTTGCCGCGTCCCATGAGGGACTCCTTGTGCTTCTGCTTGAGGATTTTCGTCAAGTTCTCATAGTGCTTAGCATCCTCTCGCATTGCCGCGACAAAGGCTTTCCGCGCCTCGTCTATGGCAGCAATCTCCGGCGGCAAGACATAGTCGAAGTCGTTTATCCGGACATAGCGCTGGCTTTGCACGCTGTACGATGCGATTCGATGCCGGGTTAGCTGCGCAAGAAGGGCTCGCGAGACGCCTTCGATGGCAAACGTGAATTTGACATGCTCGATCGGACTTTCATGGCCAATCTCCGCCAACATATTCACAAAGCTACTCACCTTCTCATCCGAGAGGCCCTCGCTAATTTTGTCCGCGCCCACCTCAGAGTAACACAGCTTCGCCGCGCAGGCAATCAATTTTTCGGGCTCGCTCGTATGGGAAATTAATTCTACTTTCAGCAAATTTGTCACGTCCTTTGCGTTTAAATGGCTTGTTTAAAGGTCATATTGAGAAACATTCTTTCACTTGGTCAGGCTGGCCGAAGGCCCATAGGGCCTTCGGCGTCTCGCGGCGCCCCGGTGCTAGATGTTTGACACTTCTTTATTTTACACCTTATCGAAGCGTTTTTTAAGCATCTGCAAGGCATTTTTTCTATTCTCGAAACGTATGACCGCGAAATGTTCAATTTTTGAGCCACTTCTCGCTGAGTTAATGGCACCTTTCCGCCCAGATCGTACCGCAGCTTTATGATGACTTTTTCGAGCTCCGACAGGACCTCTTCTATGTACCGATACATTTTCTCTGCTTGAATTTTTGTGTCGAGCTCCTCCACGATAAGGTCCTCGGTTGCCATTACGTCCATAAGTACTAGGGCGTTACCATCCTTGTCGGTGTCTATCGGCTCGTTCATCGAGACGTCTTGCGCGGACTTCTTGCAGCTGCGAAAAAACATCAGGATTTCATTTGCTATCCTCACGTTGTGGCTTAAAAGTGTCTATCACTCTCGCTGGCAACTTATCGTCAGTTGAGCCGAATAGATACAAGTGGACGTTTTCGCCGTCCCACACGATTTTATTTACAAGAGTCCTCAGCGCTTTTCGTTTTTGGTCAACGTCCATTGTATCGAAAGCATTGCCAAAAGATAACGCTAATTTTTTCACATTGTCAAACTCAAGTTGAGATAAACCTTGATTCTTAAGCAATTTTTCGAGCTCATCTTTCTTTTGC
>JAZQMR010000177.1:0-7891 GCA_045543505.1 Acutalibacteraceae bacterium
TTTTTATAAATGTTATGAAGTTTTAAAAAGAAAAATACGCTTTTATGGTGACTTTTAATTTGAAAAAAATGCGGAAGGCTCTAATGGGGGGCGGGGAGGCGCCCAAGGCCCGTAGGGCCTTCGGCAAGCCCATCACTCAACATTGTTGAGTGATGGGCTACAAAGAAAATATTATTTTCTTTGGCCTCGCGGCTGGCGTGCAGCTAAGTCAAAAGAAAGAGCTTAAATATGAGTACATGCTACGTATTTTTTTATTTAGAGGTTAACGACTATGAAATAAAAACTGCGCAAAAAAGGCAGAACCATTTTGTTCTGCCTTTAATTAATATTTACGCGGAGACAACTTCTAATTTGCGAACAAGCGCAGATTTTTTTCTAGCTGCGGTATTCTTATGCAAAATACCTTTCGATGTTGCTTGATCGATTTTTTTAACAGCCAGACGAACAAGCTCAGTTTTATCGATTGTATTTGAGCCAATTGCAACGTTAGCCTTTTTAATTGCGGTTTTTAAAGCAGAATTATAAGCCTTATTTTTCGCAGTTTTTGTTGCAATAACCCTAACGCGCTTTTTTGCAGACTTAATATTTGGCATACACATTTCCCTCCTTCAGCTGCGTATTGATTGAGTTAATAATAACATTAATGCAACAAGAAAGTCAAGAGTCGTAATAGAAGGCGTACATTAGTCGATCATTTAAATAAAAATCGAGAGACAAAATTCGGATTTCAAATGAGGAAAATTCTTTTTAGCACGAGCGAATAGATTAACGCATTAACGAAAATTTGGGGAAGTGTTTAAAAACAATCGAATGTAATATAATATAATGGAAAAATGGACGTATAGATATGTATAAGTGCAAAAAATGCCAAGCAAGTAAGTACAAAAAAGCGGGATTTGTAAAGGACAAGCAACGGTACAAATGTAAAAATTGCGGTGGCCAATTTGTGCCAACAAAGCATAAAGGAAGGAGCAAGAAAGAAAAAACTGGCATTGCTAAATTCCGATATATGCAAGCGAAACCCCTGTAAAATCAAATTCTGAAAAACGCATAAGTAGAACCGTTCATTTTAACTTTTACCGTTTGTAAAAAACGCAGCCATATATGCAACATTAGCAATCCCCTTTTGACGACGCTTTGCATCAGAATTTTCGAGGTGTTTAACGATAACCTGGGCGCGCACAGCCCCACTCCCAACATTCGATGAGAGAAAATACTAGCAAAGGTTAATTTTTAGCCACCTTGAATAAAGAAACGTTCAACAAAATCGATAATGGCTTGACCAGATAAACCAAGTTCCTTCGCGGCATAGGCCATCATCCGTTGTATTCTTGGGTTGCTATAGTTTAATATTCTGCGGAACACAAAACCTCCAATTCTTCGAATAATAGACCTTGGTTTTTTTTCATATTCTGATTTTTTGTTCGGCGAGTCAAAGGAATTTCCATCATGGGTGTCTTCATTTTCTATCTCCATCTGTGCTGCTTGTGTGGTGATTTGCTCTAGCATATTCTTAGTATCTTTGCGCTCGCTAATTGCATCAAGCACATTGTCCATGGTTTCCTTTAGCGAGCCGCCCATCTTGAACTGAGCATTATCGCCAAGCTCCATTGTTATTCCTTCGCGCACGCTAACTTTGTTAGCTTCGTTAACGGTTACGTCGCGTTTCGGTGGGTCATTTGTCTGTTGATCATCGGTCTGTTGATCATCGGTAAAGCCACCGACCACTATATCTCCTTGATCAAAAATAGTAGTACCAGTTCCTTCGATCTGATTTACATATGAAGACAAAGAGTACACAATAGGCACCTCTTTGCCAGCGGTTATAACTCCGTTCTCGTGGTCTACTAGCTGCTGGGCACGTGCGCGCTCTAGGCGCTCTAGGCGATCAAGCGTGTCTGAGCACAAGTTAATTTCTTCGTTAATTCGCAAAAACCACTGATTAGCGGTGCTAAATAGCGTATCGGTAAGGCGGTTGCCAACCACTATATTACATCGATGAAAATCATAAAGAGGCGAATGATAGTCCGCTTCAAATAGCCCATTATTCTCTCTAGCACCCAAAACACCAAAATTAGCACCACGCCTTATCACTGCCGATCTCCCATCCGGTACGATAATAGCTCCATCACGAGCTATAACATTAATATCATTGGAGGTAATGTCCCGGAGAGCATACTGATCGTAATCTCTCTCAAAATACCAACTGCCAATTTGCACCAAACCGTTGCCAATGTTGATAGACCCGGGATAGTGAATAAGCAAAAAGTGATTTGCCCCCCTTCTTACCCGCATCTGCCGACCACGTTGAGATCTAGCCACCTTTACCTTCTTGGTTAGGCTATCTATCAAATCTTTATCTAAACCAAAATAAGAATCGTCTTCTGCATTGGGAAATGGCCAAGCCTCTCCTCCTTGTTGTGCCTGTTCGAGCTCTTTAATCTCGTCATCAGGCATACGGTCATTATAGTTATTGCGCCCTAAAGGTTGCCCCCTACGGGCCTCATTAAGATAAAGTAGAGTATCCTGTATATTTTTCCCTACTGCTACATTTAGCCTGTGTAACCGAATAGGCAGTCCTCTTCGTAACCTAGCACATCTTCCCTCTAACAACACGTTGCTCTGCCCACGAACAGTAAGAATCAAATTAGGATCCTCGCATAATAAAACAGGTCCGTTATTCGTGGGTATGACCAGGAGATCATTTTTAATATTAATAATCGTACCGTCAGTAGGCAAAGGCAAGTTTAAAGTAGGCAAATCTGCTGCATATTGATTAAACCCGCCATCCATGTAATCCACGTTATAATCTGTATCTCTTTCATCCGCTTCCTCGATGACTTCTTCGATAATTACCTCATCATCGTGATTCTCAGTAGCTGCCATCGTTGGAGCTGTCGTAGGATTATTCTGAGTCTCTTCTTGCATCATAGAATTGTTTCTAATCGGCGCATCTGGCATATTCATGTGCCATTGCACCAACGACGGATCAAACTGTAATCTGAAGTCCTGGCGTGGGCCGCTCTGCAGGGAACGAAGCTGTTCTCGTGTTTCGGAGGTAAGTTCAAAAGTAAATCCAGGGCGTTGCTGCTGGTTATTATTGTGCTCCCCATTATTAGGAATTTGGGTGCTACCATTGCCATTATTTCTTAAGTCCTGGTGTTGGCCATTCTGTAGGAAACGAAAATATTCTTGCTCCTCCGGAGTAAGACTCAAGGTCAATCTAGGGCGTTGCTGCTGGTTATTATTTAGAGCCTCGTTTCCATTGTTAGGATTCTGATTGCTACCATTGTCCTCAGTGTTGTTAGGTGTACCAATACTTTGTGCAGAAACCAGAACGTTGCGATTCACAACGCTAGAGCAACCTGCCACTGCCACCAATCCCATAGCAACAAGCTTCTTAGCTGCGCTGTTGCAGACTGACCAGATGTCCTCGTGGACAAACTTGTTTTTTTGCATATATGAATTTCTCCTTTTTATATAGTTTTGATGCCAATAATATCACAAATCAATATCTATATCAAGTGTATTTTGAACCTTATAACAAATATTCTCACAGAAGAAAATATCCAAGCTTAAGCAAGAGCCTGGGTATTATTCTTTTTAATAAAAGCTTTATTTGCTGCCGCCAGAGCCGCCAAACCACCTAAAAGGATTAAGCCTTGAAATGAATCCGCCGCCTTGTGATCTTTCTTCGCGTTCTTCTTTCATTTCATCGTTTGTTTCATTTTGATTTGCAAAGCGATTAAGTACATTTCGAAGCGAATTGGGTGTCAATGCACGCAAGATATTTTCAGCGGTTTCCTGCGCTGTGCCGCCCGTGGTAAACTCTGTGCCATTTTGTATATGCATGGATATGCCAGGTGCAACCGTGAGACTGTTTGTTTCAGTAACGGTTACATCACGAGTCATTCTCTCTCCTCAGTAAAACCTGAAAACTCTATACCACCTCCATCAATAATACCGCCACCCATGCCGTCGTGAGTAAAAAGATTGGAAGAGATTGAGTGAACGGTAGAACGATCGCCCGCGTTAATTCTATTCGAGCCTCTAGCCGATATGGTCGCATCATCAGTCACTGTAAGCTGTCTTCTTTCGGCAGAGTTATCAACGGCATGAAAACCAGTACTTCTAACAACAGTAGGGTTCGGCCTCACAACGCGAGAGCTGGCGTCTTCGAGAACAGTAGTGATTGGGTATCTCCTATAAATCGACGGCAAAACGCTCATTATCTCAGTAAACCCAGGTAATAGTTCTCTCTCAGGTACTATCTCAGCTTCCGCAGTAAACCCAGCGTCAAAGGAAAATCGAACAGTTCCGTTGGGGCAAAACGTAACTTCAACAACGTGCCCACATATAGATACGGATGAACCCGGCTGTGCGAGATGAGAGCAGAGGATGTCGGCCCTGTTGGAAGTCAACTGTAAAGTACAGTTGGAGTTTACGAGTGCTGCAAGGCCTCTCGTATTCACTCCATTTTGAACTAATCTGATAATATAGCAATATTGCCCCTGTTTTGCTGCGCACTAGCAAGAAGTCTATGATCGCACCCCACAGTGCACGTTCCTCCTACTGATGCCATCTATCCCAGAGCAACCAGCTTTTTAGCCGCATTATTGCAGGCCGCCTTGATGTCCTCGTGGACAAATTTGTTTTTTGCATATATATATCCCTTGTTTTAGTTAGATTTTAACATTAATCTTATCGTAACTCTATAAAGATGTCAAGTGCTTTTTGGACGTAGACAATTCATCTCCCGCTCAAGAGTCGGGATATCAATAGAAAATGCCCCTAAGTGCAACCCATTCTCGAAAGCTGATTGTCTTTGAGGGGGAGCAAAAAATTCGAGAAATAGAGTTTATTTTGGCAATACTTAATAGTATAATTGAAGTGACATTACGCGTGGAGGCGACTTTATGAGCGATAGGCATAATGACATGGGCCCTTGGGACGAGAATGAAATCGAGTGCGAAACTACCTCGGGCGAGACCGAGAAGGATATCTCCTCGTGGTCGGGTAGCTTTGACTACATTGACGAGAAAGCACTAAGAAATGAGCTTAAAGGTATGGGTCATTCTCATTACATGGAAGAGAAGCCCGAGAAACAACATAGACATTGTCATTGTAAAGTGGACGGCTGTGAGGATCAACCTAATACGGAGACAAATGGTTCTATTAAAGCGAAGAAAGACCCAGACAGAGGCCTCAAGATATTTCTAATATCGCTGATGGTGATTATTGGTTCAGTGGCGTTAATTTTCGGTGCATCAGCATTTACATCATTTTTGTCGAGTGATTCGCGTTTTAACTTCTTCAAGCAAAATAGCAACGACAGTCAAGAGTCGTCAGCGGTTTTCAGCACAAATGACATTCCCGAGGGCGAGGGCGCCAAAAGTGCCGAGGAAATTTATCAGAAAATTGCGCCATCCATTGTTGGCGTCGTGACGTATAATCCGTCTGCCGGACTGATTTCCTCGGCGACTGGCCAGGGTTCGGGCATCATCATGAGCGAGGATGGTTATGTCGTCACCAACGCGCACGTGATCGGCAACAGCAACAAGTACAACGTTTCCGTCGTCACGAGCGAC
Source organism: Acutalibacteraceae bacterium (assembly GCA_045543505.1). Lineage (GTDB taxonomy): Bacteria > Bacillota > Clostridia > Oscillospirales > Acutalibacteraceae > CAG-557. The sequence goes on from JAZQMR010000177.1 coordinate 5,589, forward strand.
CACAAGGAACACACCGCGAAGGTTGTTGGGTACGATACACGTACCGACTTAGCCGTTTTGAAAATCGAGGCTTCTGGCCTTACAGCCGCTGAGTTTGGTAACTCAGACCAGCTGGCGGTTGGCGCAACCGTTTTAGCCATCGGTAACCCAGGTGGATTGGAGTTTTCAAACTCACTCACCAGAGGCATAGTTTCCGCGCTAAATCGGACTGTAAAGGCCTCGAATAGCACCGTCAAGTATATACAAACTGACGCCGCGATTAACCCGGGCAACTCTGGTGGCGCGCTTGTGAACGTCTATGGTCAGGTTATCGGCATCAATACGGCAAAGCTCAGCGAATACGAGGCTATGGGCTTGGCAATTCCAAGCAACACCGCGAAGACGGTCATCGACGATATCCTCAGCAAAGGCTACGTCACCGGCCGCGTCAAGATGGGCATAACTGTGCGTGCGCTTTCGGCCTATGAGGCGCAAATAAATAACGTCCCACAAGGCCTAGTTGTCATGGAGATTACTAACGGCAGCAATTCTGGCACCAACGGCTTAAAAGCTGGCGACATCATCACGAAATTTAACGGCGTAGATACTCGCTCAACCTCAGCGTTATATACAGAATTATCCAAGTGCTCTCCCGGCACAACCGCAAAGTTGACCGTGTACAGGATGGCCACCATCCGCAGCGAGGAAGGTTCAACCATAGAAGTCGATGTGACTTTAATTGAGGATAAAGGTGAGGCGCAGTAAAAACAAAGAAGTCCGGCTTATAGCCGGGCTTTAGAGTTTATCTTGATAGGTGAGTTAGATCACGAAAAAATCGAAGAAATAAAATAAGTTTAGTCGCCACTATTTCCATATGATATGTGTGAAAGTTTTATCAAAAGGAGAATCTCATGAACCTTAAAAACAAGAAGCTAACAATTGCTTTACTCATTTATACAATTCTTTTTTATAGTGTTTGGTCCCTTTGGAGAGTCATACTAGCTCCACACCTGAGCATCATAAACAACGAATACATTTCACATCTCATTGGAGATGGACTCGTAAAGAATTTAATTTGGACGTTACCTGCAGCGTTGCTAATTCGTCATTTCGAGAAAGATATGTATGTTAACCTGAAGCAAATGTTTACCACCAAGGTAAAGTGGCTCGACTATCTGCCTATGTTCTTGATTTTTTCAGCGTATCTACTTCTCGGACAATTTCTGCAAAACGGTAAATTAGCTATCAGCGACACGTTTAGTGGAAGCAAGCTGATAATAGTTTTATTTGTAGGTTTGACCGAAGAGCTTGTTTTTCGTGGTTGGCTCTTGAATAGTACATATAGCAGCGAAAAAAGTTGGATTTCAATCGCGGTCAATGCATTCATGTTTTTAGCAATTCATTTCCCTATATGGATTTCTTCCGGAACATTTTTCAGTTCGTTCACAGATCTAGGTTTTGTTTGTATCATCGTTTTGAGTTGTGTTTTTAGTAGATCGTTCATAAAGAGTAAGAATCTCTTAGTTCCCATCTTGCTTCATATGTATTGGGATCTACTGATGTTTATGTTTTTTTAACAATAATAGGCATTGCTAGAAATAACAAGCTTTTAACAAAAGCAGCACTTAGCTGAACTTTTTTCATTTTATTAAAATCTTTAACAAAGCCCACCTATGAAAGGCGGGCTTTTTAGCTTTTGGGGGATTTTCACTCATCGCGAGAGTGGAAGTGCCTACAACAGTTTCTACTCGTTAAGCACCATAAGAACTGTACGATGGAGATTAACAGAAGCGCGAGGAAAAGGCCTATTAGGAAGAAAATTATTATAAGTGCGGTACTTGTTACGGCTATGGTAAGGGAAAGTGCGGCTAATGTTGTAACGAGCGTGCCGATGGTACCGGCGATTAGGCCTCTGCTGTATGCACAAAAACATCGTTGTAGGTTTGGAAGTTCATCTGAACCGGAAAATGGCGCTAGAGCAAAAAGCGCTAGCAATGAAACAATCGAGAGACCAAAGGCAATCCACAGAGCAACGGTGACATTTGCGATTATACCTAGGCTAAATATCACGGCGAGGCCGATGCCCGCGATGACGCTGATCACCAGCGCGGTGACGTTGCTGCAAGAATTTTGGCTACACATATTCATCATCCTTTCATTTTGAACTCGGTTAGCACCTGCTAACATCATATGCGCAGCGAAAATTTTTGCTAATGCTACATCTTGCTCTACGTGCGGTGACTTAATTCCCTCGGAGAAGCTAAATACACCATAGAGAGTGTCCTAAGTAAGAAGATTCTATTGGGTTAGCTGCCCAACCGGGC
>JAZQMR010000178.1:0-1823 GCA_045543505.1 Acutalibacteraceae bacterium
ACCGCGTGGTTGAGACGATTCTGGGTATGCATTCGGTGAATTTATTGTAAGAGGCGGCTTATGGTAATCAATCCAGGAAACTTCGATAAGAAAATTGCGGTGATAAAATTTGAGTCGCGCAAAGACTCTGACGGTTTTGAGGAAAAATCCGAGATTGTTGTTTTGCTGACGTGGGCACAGGTTACAAACATCAGTGGTACTGAAATTTTGCGCTCTAATTCGGATTTTTCGGAAGTTAAAACGCGCTTTTTAATGCGAACTCCGAAAATAAAGCTGGACAAAGATATGGTCATAAAATTTGACGGGAATGCCTATAACATCGCGTATATCAACGATTATGGCTATAACAAAAAGTACACTGAAATTATCGCAAAGTTGGTGAGCAAGTAAGAATGGCACGCGATTGAGTGGTGATTAAAAATATCAAGTTTCAAGTTTAGTTTAGACATGGATTCGATTTTTCCGCAGGGTTTGGACGATGAAAACTTGGCTTTGGATATGGTAAAAGCGGGTCAAGAAGTTATGCAAAAGTCAATCCAGAAAGCAGCGCAAAAGCACGTTAAGACCGGCAGTATGGCAAAGTCAATAAAGTGCTCGAAACCTGTTATTAACCGTGCTGGAGACGCAGTTGGGCGCGTAAAATTTTACGGCAAAGATAAAAATGGAATGCCGAACTGGTATAAAGGAATTTGGCTCGAATATGGAACCAAAAATCAGCCCGCAGACCCATTTGTTAGACCAGCGATAAAGAGTTGTGAAAGCAGCATTAGAGTGGCTATGCAGAAGGTCTTTGACAAAAAATCAAAGCACTAAAAATCATGTTAAAAGTTGCGTCGCAGGCATCTGTGCTTTTATTACACATTAAATTTAAGGGTGCGAATTGGAGGTTCTTTTGCCTTCTTTTCTTCCTTAAAGAAAAGAAGGGGGTGATTTTATAAACATAAACCCGATAATAGAATCTGCGTTTTCTGATTTTGAAGTAAATAAAAAGCGCATTCCTATCGCATTTTTAAGCTACACAGGAAACACCGATACGTACTTAACTTATTACACTTGGCAAGAGCAACCAGAGAATTTTTTCGATGATGAACATCATGCAGAGGTGGCCTATGGTACGATTGATATTTTCTCGAAAGGAAATTTTAAGGGTATCTTGAAAGAAGTGAAAAAAATTTTAAAGGCTAACAAATTTACTTGGACTGATAATGGGCCGGAGACGTTTGAGCGCGAGACCGGATATTACCACGTTCCGGTGAATTTTTGTGCGGAAAATATTTTAGTTTAGAAAGTTTGGAGGATTCATTTTGGCAGGAATTGGTTTAAAGCGTTTCAAATACGCGAAATTGAACGATGACGGAAAAACATACGGCCCGGTAAAAGCGCTCTCTGGCGCGATTGAATGCAAAGTAACGCTCGATTTAGCAGAGGCGACTTTGTATTGTGACGACGCACTTAAAGAGCAAGTTTCGATGTTTAAAAGTGGCACGTTAACCGCCGGAATCGATGAAGATGACGACATGATTTTCGCAGAATTACTTGGCAAAACCGTCGATGAAGAGACCGGAGTTGTTGTTTCAAATGTGAACGATGTGCCGATTTTCGTTGGGTTCGGGCACATTGTTCCGAAAATGGTTAACGGTGCAAAAAAGTACAAAGTGGAATTTTTCCCGAAAATGAAATTCAAGCCGTTTATCGCTGACGCCAAAACAAAAGGCGATAATCTGGAGTTTACGACACCGTCGGTAGAAGCGACGATTTTTGAAAACGACGATGGCGACTGGGAAAAACACAAAGTCTACGACACGGAAAATGAGGCAAACACC
>JAZQMR010000179.1:0-11068 GCA_045543505.1 Acutalibacteraceae bacterium
GCGATAGCGTTCTAAAGACTCCAAAATCGCTTAACTAAGGCGGTCACGTGCTCAACAGCAATACGCTTTCTCGAGATACTTCTACTCTGTTTTCGGTCTTGTTTCGATAAAGGGTTATTTGGGGTAGAATTTCTCGGCAAAACGGAATATGCATGTAACTTTGCAAGTTATTGATAGCCACTATCTGCCGTTAGTTGTGCGCCCGAATAATTCGCTATTTTTTCATATTTCATGTCTTATATTTTACTCTGTATATTTATTTTCGCAAGAGGTATATTAAAGTCAACACTAATTTTCAACTTTTTCTAAAAACAACTGCAAAAACTAGCAAAGCGCACCTTGCCTCATTTCATAAAAAAACTTATAATGAAAAATAGACACGGGAGGCGTTCTTTGAGTATGATTCGTATCGATAAGGAAAACTATTATTTGGATATAGCTCAGACTGTTTTGGAGCGCGGAACTTGCTTGCGGAGAAATTTCGGTGCGATTATAGTCAACAATGACCAAATAATTTCCTCAGGCTATACTGGTGCACCTCGCGGCCGACAGAATTGCATGGACTTGGGCAAATGTACGCGAGAAGAACTCGGAATCCCTCGCGGTGAGCGCTATGAACTTTGTCGCTCTGTGCATGCGGAGGCCAACGCAATTATTCACGCGGCTAGGAATGATATGCTCGGCGCGACATTGTACTTGGTCGGGAAAGAAGCTGGCTCCGGCGACTATGTGAAGAACACCTGCTCCTGCTCGATGTGTAAGCGCCTCATCATCAATGCTGGCATAAAAAACGTTGTCGTGAGGATTGATAAGCTCAAATTCAAAACCATCGATGTGAACGCGTGGATTTCAGATGACGAGTCGCTTTCCGGACAGAAAGGCTATTGATTGGGAGTGCCCTGATCAAACATCTGGCGGCCGCGAGGCGCCGAAGGCACGTAAGGCCTTCGGCCAGCCAATCACTCAACAGAATTGAGTGATTGGCCACAAAGAAAATAAATTTTCTTTGGCCTCGCGGCCCGGTTGGAGCAGCCAAGCCCATGGGAAATGCCACTTAGGGCACTCCCTATTGATTGATTTACCCCTTAGGAGATTGGATTTTTTATGAACCCTGAATATAGATTAGGTCTGCGAGCCATAAAGACCGCCATTGCCGTTTTCTTGTGTCTTTTGCTCGCCTTTATTTTTAACCGCACCGACAACTTGTTCGCGTGTATCGCGTCTATAATTTGCTTAAAACCTACCTACAACACGACATTCAACAAGGGCATGGAGCGCTTTATCGGAACGCTCATCGGCGGAGCCGTCGGATATTTGTTGCTTTTGGCAGTCTACAAAATGCCATTCAAGGAAATTACAACTTTGTCAGTTGCGCCGTTCGCCATTCTTCTGGTAATATACATATGTAACCTCATCGGGCTACCCGCGTCCGTCGAGATTTCTTGCATCGTGGTGCTGAGCGTCTTGACGTGGCCGGATGGGAACATCAACGACAGCCTCATGTACGTCGTCAACCGCGTGCTGGACACCAGTATGGGCATCGTTGTCGCGATGTTCGTAAATCGTTTTATGTTCCGCAGGCATAGTTTTACTTCTAAGTAGGGCTTTTAAAGTAAGCGAACTTTAGCTATAATCTAGCACTAGGGCGCCGCGAGGCGACGAAGGCCCGTAGGGCCTTCGTCCAGCCCAGAGCTCAACAACGTTGAGCTCTGGGCCACAAAGAAAATAAATATTATTTTCTTTGGCCTCGCGGCCGCAGCGGCAAGACAGAAAAAAGTTCTCAAATTTAAGGTTAAAAAGTGGAGGATACCATGAAAAAAATCACAAAAGCGGTCATACCTGCAGCTGGGCTTGGCACTAGGGTCTTACCGGCGACGAAGGCTATGCCGAAAGAGATGTTCCCGATCGTGGACAAGCCGGCGATTCAGTACATCGTCGAGGAGGCCGTCGCATCCGGGATAACGGACATCCTGATAATCACGAATCGCAACAAAGAGGTCATTGAAAATCACTTTGATAGAGCGCCTGAACTCGAGTCAAACCTTGCTAAGCACAACAAAAACGACAAGCTCGAAGAGGTCACGAATATCTCCAAGCTTGCCAATATTTACTTCTTGCGCCAAAAGGAGACTCTTGGCCTTGGTCACGCAGTAAATTGCGCGCGCTCATTTGTTGGAGATGAGCCATTTGCGGTTCTCTACGGCGACGATGTTATTATCGGTGAGGATCCTGCTTGCGGCCAACTTATACGCGCCTATGAGGAATATGGCCGTGCGGTTTTGGGGGTAAATAAGGTTTCTGCGGAGGACATCTCCAAATACAGCTCACTCAAGGTTGAGAACATTCGCGACAACATCTTCAACTGCACCGACATGGTTGAGAAGCCATCTCCAAGCGAGGTTTTATCGCTTTATTCCATCCTTGGTCGTTGCATCTTAACGCCAGACATTTTTGAAATTCTAGACACTACTAAACCTGGTGCCGGCGGAGAAATTCAGCTGACCGACGCCATGAAAGTTCTAGCTAACACGGTTGGTATGGTTGCCGTCGATTTCACAGGTACTCGCTATGACATGGGCAACAAGCTCGGCATCATGAAGGCTTGCGTCGAGGTAGCATTTAAACATAAAGAGATAGCCACTGACTTTGAAGCGTATTTGAAAGAAGTAATAGCGAAGTTAATTTAATAAAATAAAAAAAACAAAAAGGCTTGAACAATTAAGGTTCAAGCCTTTTATATTGAGATTCAACCTAGCACACAAGATTTTTCGACAAAAATTGAAACACTGTACTAATTTGTATTAAACTGAAAAGCTAAACACATTCCTTAAACTACCGCCCCACTTAGCAAACGTAGCCCATACACTGTCTATCCCATTACTTACCCATCTTATTCCACCGCCGGCTAGCTTAATCGGTACCCACACTAGCTTAATTACGGGCCAAAGATGATAAACAACCACACTGCCCAAAGCGGCTAGTAATAAGTAAAACACCGTTCTCAACCAGCCGGCGATCTTATCTCCTGTAGGTGTCGCATCAACCTTCATTTTTAAATCCTGGTGAATCGTTGGCGGATTAATTGTAATATTATGTTGTTGAGGCGTTGGCTCTGGTTGCGTGATATTGATAACTGGTTGTTGCTGCGGTATGTACGGTGACGGTTGCATAACTATCACCGGCTGACCTTGGGGTGTTGCTCCCATATTATAATTTTGCACATTGCTTCTATAATGGCTGGCCGCATCACAACTTGCATTTCCAAGTTGAAATACAAATAGCACAGACAAAACCAACGATAAAAACCTTTTCATGAAAACTCCTCCTATTTTTATTACGCTTCTATTATATCATGTTTTAATAGATTTATCTACCGTTTTTAGAAAAAACACAAATTTTATTGTTGGTTCACATAAATTAGCGCTAATAGTAATTTAAATCGTAATGTCATACAACTTTAATTTACTTTGAGAGTGCCCTAAGTGAGTTTTTATAGGCTGAGTTTTCCCAAAAAAACGTAAATTTAAGGTTTTGCTCAACTACGAGTTTAGGCAGACGTTACATTTGACTAGGTCGCGCATAACTACTATATTGGGGAACTCCTAAGAAATAAGTGTACTGCAAAGGTCAGCAAGACTTCGAGGCAATGAAACAAGAGCTGTGATTAATGCTTTTCCAAAAAAAACTTACCGCATCGAACGTAACCGGTGTGGCTTTATTGTTGCACAAATCTAAAAATGTGTTGACTTTTTAGCTGAGTTGTGTTATCGTAATAAAGATCGATCACATTTTTATTTAAAATTAAGGGGGCTTTTTTATGTCAGTGAAAAATATAGCGAGAAATTTGTTCGTAAGCGGTGCATTGACGCTGGTAGGTGCAGTAGCTTGCAGCAGGTTTGTTTCGGCAAATTTAACAACTGAAGATTGTCGGCAACTAGTTGAAGAATGTAGGGAAGACGTTGAAGATTGCAAGTACGAGGTTACAAAATTTAGGCGAGAAGCTGGATGGTATGCGCAAAGACTTGAAGAATGCAGGGAAGACGTTGAGGAATGCACTTGCGAGGCTGGGGAATTTAGGCAAGAAGCTGAAAAGCATGCGCGGGGACTTGAAGAATGCAGAGAAGACGTTAAGGAATGTAAGCAGGAAATTAAAGAATGCAGGGAAGACGTTGAGGAATGTGAGCAGCAATGTGAGCAGGAAATTGAAGAATGCGATCAAAAAGTGGAAATGTACAAACAAATTGCCGATTGCTTGAGAGATTCTGGGATCTGTTTGATTAATTCATTGCGTTTTTCTAATAATGCCACCGAAGATATTCGACTAAAGCAAGGTGACTTACATAAATGTGATAAGTATCTTGAGTGGTGTCTTGATGGAGTAGAGCGCAACGCTAATACTAATCCTAATACTAATACTAATACTAATTCTAATACTAATTCTAATACTAATTCTAATACTAATTCTAATTCACAAGCACATATGTTTTTATGATCAATCGCCGCACCGAACGTAACCGGTGCGGCTTTCTTATTTACTTTATTGGATAAACCCGACTTTCTTCATGACTTTTCGTAGTGTTTTATTCGAGAGGTAAAGGGCCTTCTCGGCACACTCCTTGTAGCATTTCTCGAGGAAATCCTTGTTGTCGATGAGCTCGTTGAACTTATTTTGAATCGGTGCAAGATGAGCTGAGACGCTTTCGCCGACGGCTTCCTTAAACTCGCCGTAGCCCACGCCATCGAACTCGCGCTCAATCTCGTCGTAGCTCTTGCCGGACGCGCAGGAGTAAATTGTCATGAGGTTGCTGATGCCGGGTTTGCTCTCGTCGTAGCGGACGCACGAATCGGAGTCGGTCACGGCGCGCTTGAACTTGCGAATGATGTCGTCGGGCTTGTCGAGAAGCGCCACCCAGGAGTTCAAGTTGGGGTCGGATTTGGACATCTTTTTGCTCGGGTCTTGAAGGGACGTAATCTTGGCGCCGTTCTTCGGAATGAAAACTTCCGGGACTTTAAAGGTCTCACTATACAGAGAGTTAAAGCGTTGCGCCACCGTGCGAGTGAGCTCGAGGTGCTGTTTTTGGTCGAGGCCAACGGGCACCATATCGGCTTGATAGAGCAAGATGTCGGCGACCATGAGCACGGGGTAGGCGAAGAGGCCGCAGTTGACGTTGTCGGCGTGACTTCTTGCCTTGTCCTTGAACTGGGTCATGCGCGAGAGCTCGCCGAACTGGGTGTAGCAATCGAGAATCCAGGCCAACTGCGCGTGCGTATTCACTTGACTTTGGATGAAAAACAGGCTTTTCTCCGGGTCTATACCGCAAGCCAACAACAGCGCATAGGCCTCGAGGGTGTTTTTCCGGAGCGTTTTTGCCTCCTGGAACACCGTGATGGAGTGCAAATCGGCGAGCGCAAAGATACAATTGTACTTATTCTGGAGCTCGACCCAATTTTTGACAGCGCCGAAGTAGTTGCCGATGGTGATGGTGCCGCTGGGCTGGATGGCGCTGAAAATGGTCTTCGCGTCTGCGTGCATAAAATTCCTCCTTTTGCCGACGTTCGCGGCGGTTTTAGTGCGGTTTGCCGAGAGCCCATTGAGTTACCGGCGGCCTTTCGTGTTCCTTATTCCGTATGTGCAAGATTAAAGTTGTAAGTTTTGGTGTAGCCGTTGAAGAATAAGCATAAAAATAGTTAGTTTCGTAAATTTAGTTGGTCATAAAAAACAGTTTCAGTGAAATTAAATCACAAAATTGCTGCCAACAAATCTCATTTTATAAGGCTAAATCTGGAAAAGTTAACTATATTTAAAAGAACATCCCATTTATTTTAACTTTATAATACCACTTTTTTATGTCTTATGCAAGATATATTTGCGGAACGTACCCCTAAAATATTCAACATTTTGACCAGAAGGCGGCTTTGACATCATGAATATAATACTATATCATTTTATGTAGATATTTTTGCGAGGTGACTACGTTGACATACGAACAAGCACTCGATTATGTTAACTCTTTCCTGCGGTTTGGCATAAGGCCTGGTTTGGATCGAGTTAAATTGTTGCTTGAAATGTTAGGTAATCCACAAAATGACCTAAAGTTTGTCCACGTCGCCGGAACAAATGGAAAAGGCTCGACGTGCGCGTTTTTGTCCTCGATTTTGAAGGCCTCCGGGTTCAAGGTTGGCCTGTTCACTTCTCCTTTTATAGTCGATTTCCGCGAGCGCTTTCAGATAAACGAGGAGATGATTTCGCGAGAGGATTTCGCGGACATTGTTGAGTATATCATGCCGTTCGCAAGAAAATTGACAGAATATGGAAATTGCTTGACGGAGTTTGAAATAATTACAGTTATCGCATTTTTGTGGTTCAAGCGGAAAAATTGCGATGTCGTCGTTCTCGAGGTGGGGCTCGGCGGACGGCTTGACGCGACCAACATTATAGAAACGGCGCTGGTGTCGGTCATAACGTCCATCTCGCTCGATCACACAAATGTCTTGGGCGACTCGGTAGAGGAAATCGCGCGCGAAAAGGCCGGCATATTAAAGCCAAATGGCACGCTGGTCTTGTACCCGAAGCAAGAAGCAATCGCGCTCTCAACGATAAAGAGCATCGCGGAGTCGCTTAATAATAAAGTTGTCGTGCCGGACATCACCGCAGTCGAGAACATTTCGCTCGGCCTGCCGACCACCAACTTTAGCTACCTCGGCGAGACTTATAATATAGGTTTGCTCGGCGAGCACCAGGTTTATAACGCCATCACTGCGCTCTCGGCAATACATGAGATGCGCAAACTTTGCTATGAAATCCCTAACGATGCGGTAAAACTAGGCCTAAGCGAAGCGAAAATTCCCTCCAGGCTGGAAATCATTTCGCGTGCGCCGTTGGTAATTTTGGACGGAACGCATAACCCCGGTGGCGCTAGGGTTTTAGCTGATGCGCTCGAGACTTACTTAGCTGGCAAAAAGATTGTTGCGATCGTCGGTATGCTGCAAGATAAAGACGTTGCGCAAGTTCTCAGTTCTTTAGCGCCGTTAGTTTCAGAGTTTATCGCGGTGCAGCCGGACAACCCTCGCGCGATGGACAAGTTTGAGTTGTGCAGATTAGTTCAAAGCCTTAATAAGCCTTGCGAAGTAGCAAGTGACTTAACTCAAGCGGCGAAGTTTGCCCTCCACCAGCTAGACGACGCCTCTGCTCTCGTCATTTTCGGCTCGCTGTACCTCGCTTCCGAGATTCGTCCGATTTTAAAGTCGCTTTGTGACGAGCTGTAATTTATTTTTTTCGCATTTTGTGAGCCGTTTTGCTAAATAAGTTTGCTATCCTTTGCTTAGCGGATTTTTACGAAAATATCTCCGGCTAGATGGCGGGGGCCGCAGAGTTAATTTCTTCGAAATGAACTCTGCGCTTGATAAAAACACACTAATATATAAATATGATAAGTTTTATCAAGCGCAGGCTCAGCTTCGCTGAGCCTGCGGCCCCCCGCCATCTTACCCAATGCAAGATCTTATTTTAGAGAGATATTTTCGAAAATAAAAGGTGGTGCAAAGCGAATGGAGATAAAGATCATAAATGACGAAGAGACGGCGACGGCGTTCATCCAGGGGGACATCGACCATCACACGGCGAAGGACATCCGGGAGCAGATAGACGGATACGTGCAGGAGCGGCGGCCGCGCCTTTTGAACCTGGACTTCTCGAGCGTGCAGTTCATGGACAGCTCGGGGATAGGGCTAATCATGGGGCGGCACCGGCTGATGCAGCTAGTCAAGGGGTCGGTCAAGGTGGTGAACATCCCGGAGCATCTCAAGCGGCTCATCAAGATTTCGGGGCTGTTGAGTTTGGGCGTCATAGCGGAAGGAGAAGTTTAAAAATGGCACAAGTGGCGAACGAAATGAAGTTTGAATTTATCAGCAAGTCGGCGAACGAGAGTTTTGCGCGAGCGACGGTGGCAGCGTTCATAGCGCAGCTAGACCCGACCATCTCGGAGATAGCGGACATAAAGACGGCGATTTCCGAGGCGGTGACGAATTGCATCGTGCACGCGTACAAGAACGGCCTCGGCAACATTTACATATCGGTGAAAATTTTCGATAATGGACAAGTTATGATAAAGATTCGCGACAAGGGTTGCGGCATTGAGAACGTCAACCAAGCGATGGAGCCGTTGTATACGACGGGTGGCGCCGAGCGTGCGGGGCTTGGTTTCGCGGTGATGCAGAGTTTTATGGACAACATAAAGGTCATCTCGAAGGTCGGCAAAGGGACGACGATTACGCTCACGAAGAACATCATTCCGCGCGTTTCGAAGAATGGATAAGCGAGGACAAGTTGTCGTCAGTGAGAACATCGGGCTGGTGCACGCTTGCGCCAAGAAGTTCAAAAGTCGAGGCATCGAGTACGACGACCTATTTCAAGCTGGTTGTGTAGGGCTCATCAAGGCGGCTGACGCTTTTGACACCTCTCGCGGGGTGAAGTTCTCGACCTACGCTGTGCCGGTCATTCTAGGCGAGATAAAGCGGCTTTTTCGCGACGGCGGTGCTATAAAAGTTGGTCGTAGCTTGAAGGATCTCTCATTAAAGGCCACGCGCTTCGTCAATGAATTTTCGACTAAAAACGCACGAGAACCTACCATCAACGAGCTGGCCGAGGCACTAAACGTCGAGCCGGCCATAGCCGCGCAAGCGCTGGAAGTCTCGCGGGCACCGATTTCCCTCACCGCAGAGCGAGATGACGGCCAATCGCAAATCGACATTCCCGTCGAGGCGCCAGACGAGCGCTTAGCCGAGGTCATTGCGCTGAAGCAAATTGTGGCCGCGCTCGACGAAAAAGACCGCTCGCTGATATTGTTAAGATTCTTCAAAAATCAGACGCAAACGCAGACGGCGAAGATTTTAGGCATGACACAAGTGCAAGTGTCGCGGCGAGAGCGTGTGATTTTGAATAATCTTAAAATTCAGCTGAGCGGCTAGAATCCGATAAGACCGGGCTTTATATGGAAAATAAACACATCTAAAAAGTTCCTAAATAAACCCAGGCATTATCTGGAGAGCCTTGTTCAAAACTTTGTGGAAAATGTGGATAATTAAATTATTGATCCGAAAAAATTAACTGTTATATCGACAAAAATTTCTCTTTTAGAAAAATAAACGCTAAAATCATCGATAAAGTCGCGCTTTACACTCTTGTTCAAAACTTTGTTGAAAATGTTAAAAACGCATGCATCGATAGCCTTGAAAATATAAAAACATACATGGTTTGATTGTTTTTGACACGATTCTCAAAGCGCGGAAATCAAATTGGCAATCAGCTGAGTGGTCTTCTCCGCGACGATGAATTTGAACTTGTTGTAGTCAATGTGACTCTCCTCGTTGGCGTTATCGGAAATTACCCGCAGCGCCGCGAACTTCATGCCATTCACGAGGCACACATGCCCAATGCTGCCGGCTTCCATCTCGCAGGCTGTCGCGTTGAAGGTGCGCTGGATGTCGGCGATTTTTTCGCTGCTAGAAATGAACTGGTCGCCGGTCGCGATGGTGCCAATGTGGAGTGTTTCGCCGAGTTTCTTGGCGATGGATTTTATGGCTTCGTTCACGTCGGCGGCGCAAGGAATTTGAATCAGGTTTATCCCGGAGATGAGCCCGCGCGCGTCGCCAAGCGCCGAGGTGTCCATGTCATGCTGCACGACACTGTCGGCCAAGACAATTTCGCCGATTTTCACTTGGGGCACGGCCGAGCCTGCTATGCCGGTGTTTATGATGAGTTTCGGAGCGTAGTTGGAAATCATAAGCTGCGTGCAAATGGCGGCGTTCACCTTGCCTGGGCCACACACCGCGACGACGCAATCGACGTTGTTTATTTTTCCAGAGAAGAAATTTATATGCGCGAACGACTCAACTTTTGCGTTCGCAATGAGCTTCTTTATGCTTTCGATTTCCACGTCCATGGCGCCAATTATTCCTATCATAAAGGTTTCAAACCTCCAAGCTAATTTTTGTAGTGTCTGGGGCAACATCTGGGCGCCGCGAGGCGCCGAAGGCCCGGAGGGCCTTCGGCCACCCAAGAGCGCAACAACGTTGCGCTCTTGGACACACAGAAAATAATATTTATTTTCTGTGGCCTCGCGGCCCGCAGCGGCTAGCCAAAAAGAAAATTCTAAAATAGAAACTCAATTAATTTTAGGGCTCCATTTTAGCACATAAAAAATTTTGCTGCAAACTAGATTTTATTGTTTATATATTATGTGATTTTTCGATGTTTAATTTTCATATAATTCAAGAACATGCTTGTTGCAAAATGCTGCACGAGATATATTTCGTCAAATCTAAAATAATTTTATCGAAAAAAGTTTTAGGTTTTTATTGACATTGGAAATCGGCTGTGTTATCATAAATTCAAGTTATTTTTCTTTATTAGAAAATAATTTTGTGAAAAACTTTTTACAAATTCTTGCATATTATGTCAGTGTGAGTAAAATGTACTTGTATGTGCGTGCCCATGTAGCTCAGTTTAGAAGAGCGTTGGTTTTATGTCATCAAAGGCGTCGGTGCAACTCCGTCCGAGGGCAACTTTTTTATCAATCCAAAGCGAGGTATTTTTTAATGTACGAGGATAAGACACTCATCTGTAAGGACTGTGGCAAGGAGTTTGTTTTCACCGCCGGTGAGCAAGAGTTCTTTGCATCGAAAGGCTTTGTTAACGAGCCGCAAAGATGTAAGGAGTGCCGCGATGCACGTCGAGGCACAGCTAGACAAGAACGTGAGTTCTTCTCTGCAGAATGCGCTGCTTGCGGCGGAGAAGCTAAGATTCCTTTCCAGCCCCGCGAAGATCGTCCTGTTTACTGCAGTGACTGCTTCGCAAAGATGAGGCAGGAATAAAGTAAATCTCCTTATTATTAATTTCAGCTCCCGGCTTTTGCCGGGAGACTTTTTTGTTTTGGGCCCTTTTGCTTTTGGAGATTTGACAAGAAGATAGGCTGCAGCGGCGGCTGCGAGGCCGCCAAAACTCAAATTTGAGTTTTGGCGAGAGCCAGAGAACAGCTTTGCTGTGCTCTGGCTTGCCCATGGAGGAATA
>JAZQMR010000180.1:0-4328 GCA_045543505.1 Acutalibacteraceae bacterium
ACCCCCCTTTCCCCCCTGGCCGGGGGCCCGGCGGGCCTTCCGGCGCCTCGCGGCGCCCGCGTGAGATCTAGGCGCTTGCAAACAAGTTGTCTAAAAAAATTCCCACCTGCATAAGCATAGCTATGAGGTGGTTTTTTGAAGAAAAAATGGAGCAGCGAGTTGGCCTTTTACTCGTGCGTTTTATGCGGATATATCGCATTTTCGCTGCTGATTTTGAATGCGTATTTTCTAAAAACAACACATCAAGCGATGTCAAAAAGCGGCCAATATTTTCCAAATATAATCATCGATGCGGGGCATGGCGGAGTCGACAGCGGCGCCGTTGGCATAGATAATGTGCTAGAAAAGGACATAAATTTGAGCATCGCGCTAAAGTTGAGGGATTTGCTCAATGCAACTGGTTTTAACACAACGATGACGCGCGAAATTGACGAGTCGATACATAACAAAAGCGCGAAATCAATTCGCGCAAAAAAAGTATCTGATATGAAAAATCGTTTGAATTTGGCCAACGCTGACGCCAACAATTTGCTGATAAGCATTCATCAAAACAAGTTCGAGGAAAGCCAGTATAACGGCGCGCAAGTGTTTTTCTCGAAGAATAATCCATGCAGTCACGAGCTTGCGCAAAGTATACGAGCTGCGATAGTTGGGCTTTTGCAAAAAGATAACTCGCGCGAAGTAAAACCGTCGCCCAAGGGAGTTTTCCTTCTCAACAAAGCAACGGTTCCTGCAATCATAGTCGAATGTGGTTTTTTGTCGAATAACGATGATGTTAACAACTTATTGAACGAAAACTATCAAGAGCAAATGGCATTTTCGATTTACTGCGGATTCTTAGACTTTTGGCGCAAAGCATAATTTACAAATATCAAAATATTTCTGAAAAAGGAGGTTTATATTGGTCGATATCTCTGCTTTCTCAAAAGTTTCTTTGATTTGTTCAAAATGCTTCCGTTTGTATTCTTAAAAGGTAAATTGTAACCTCGCGTACCTTCTTTCCCAACTGTTGTATATTTACTTTTAATAATTTTGCCCCTGTTACAAAACTTTGTATTTGTTATAAAACCCTATAACACGCCATCTAACCATTCGGAAAATCAAAGTACGTATCAGGATATGGCTCGTCGCTTAAAGTATAGTGCCACCACTCTGTTGAGTAAGAGTTAAAGCCGTTGCGTTCCATGGTATTTTTTATAATTTCTCGATTTTGTTGTTGTACAGAGGTTATTTTATCTGAATTATGATGAGAAATCTCATCAAACAAATCAAACGGCGAACCCGTGTCGATTTCCTTTCCGGTTTTAGCATCCACGAGGGTCATATCAAGCGTGCTGCCTCGAGAGTGCGAAGACTTGGCAACAATGTAGCCTAACTTGAATAAATCTTCCTTGTTAACATCGGGGTAGAAAAATAACTTCATTTTTATATCGTTTTTATCTTGAGACCATCGTATAAAGTGGTTTACCGCAGTTTGCGGACGATACGCATCGAAAATTTTTATATAGTAGCCTTGAGCAATAAAGTCATCGCTTGCCTTTTTCAGCGCCTCTGCAGCCTCCTTACTCAAGATTGCAACCGGCGCATTGTATGCATCTATACGATCGCCAACAAAGTTATACGTGCTGTAGTAGCGAATCTCCTGAATCGCATCCGGTACAACGTCAGACACATACACAAATCCTTCGGGCAAGGTCTGTGATAAATATTGATTGTCATTGCTCCCCATAACCTCATCGCTCTCCGTTGCCCCTAGTTTTGAACTTAAATTCATAACGCTTGAAAAGCTCAATCCTAGCGTGAAAATAGTTACTGCAAATTTTCTAAAAAAAGATTTTTTCTTCCGGTAAAATATATGATTCAATGTTAGATTTATCTCCTTTTTAAATACTTACATACATAATATTAACCCAAAAATCGCAGAAGTGCAACTTGAATTTTTTGCGTGAACATCCGACTGCAATTTTTCTTCAGGTTTAGACGCAGCGGCCGCGAGGCCAAAGAAAATAAATATTTATTTTCTTTGCATACACGAGCCCAACGAAGTTGTACTCGTGTATGGCAGAAGGCCCCGTACGGGGCCTTTTGCGCCTCGCGGCGGCCAGCTAGATGAGCAAAACACTCCCGCCATTTTCAAGTGAAAAACCACGAATCGCGAAAGTGCAACTCGTGGGCTTTTGTTTTGTGTGCTATGGAAGATAGTTATTTTCCGCAGCACTGCTTATATTTTTTGCCACTGCCGCATGGACACGGATCATTACGGCCAATTTTCTCGGTATTTCTAACCGTACGATTTACAGGTGGCTCATCGGAAGGCGTAGTGGTTGGTGCATTGTTGTCATGACGCTCTGGGGCTTTATTCTTGTTCGGCAAGTTGAACGTCAACAAGATTTTCACTGTATCATCGCGGATAGCATCGTTCATTTCGTTAAACAACGTATCACTTTCGAAACGATACTCAACAACCGGATCTTTCTGCGCATAAGCTCTGAGTCGGATGCCTCGCTTAAGCTCTTCCATCGCGTCGATATGGCTCATCCAGTAGTTATCGACATTCTTGAGCAAAACAACACGTTCAATTTCACGAGTCATATCCGCACCAAAGAGTTTTTCGCGTTCCTCGTACATTGCCAAAGCCTTATCAGTAAGTTCTTTAACCACATCATCAGCTTGGAGTTGTTTTAACTCATCATCAGAATAGTTAAGTTCATCCTCGTTAATCAACCAGCCGAGGAAAAAGTCGCGAAGGCCGACAAAGTTCCAGGTCTCATCGTATTTATTGGACGGCAGATAAGTTAGAACATTTCTCGCGATGGAGTCTCCAATCATCTTGAGAATCTGGCTGTGCAAGTCATCACCGTCAAGTACTTGGTTACGTTGTTTGTAGACGAGTAAACGCTGTTTATCAATAACGTCATCGTATTGCAGAACACTCTTACGCGAACCAAAATCGCGGCCTTCAACTTTACGCTGGGCATTTTCAATAGCATTCGTAACCATACGGCTATCAATAGGCTCGTCCTCGGGCACGTTCAGTCTATCCATCCACTTTTGTAGGCGCTCGCCACCAAAGAGACGCATCAAGTCGTCCTCAAGCGAGAGATAAAATCTTGTTTCACCGGGGTCACCTTGACGACCAGAACGACCGCGAAGCTGATTATCGATGCGTCGAGTCTCATGGCGCTCAGTACCGATGATTGCAAGGCCGCCTGCCTCAAGAACTTCTGCCTTTGGTCCTTTGATTTCTGCTTTGTACTTAGCCATCAAGTCATTGAAGACCTTTCTGGCCTCCAGAATTTGCTCGTTGTCGGTGTCGGCAAAGCCACTAGCCTCGTTGATAATTTCATCGCTTATCTGCATGCGACGCATCTCGGCCTTTGCAAGATATTCAGCGTTACCACCGAGGCTGATATCCGTACCACGACCAGCCATGTTTGTTGCGATGGTAACCGCGCCTTTTTTACCGGCCTGAGCAACGATTTCAGCTTCTTTTTCATGATACTTTGCGTTCAAGACGGTGTGTTTGATGCCATTTTTCTTCAGAAGGTCACTCAAACGCTCCGATTTATCGATTGAAACGGTTCCGATGAGTACTGGCTGCCCTTTTTCATGATACTCTTGAACTGCTTTTAAAACGGCTTGGAATTTACCGTTTTCAGTCTTAAATACAACATCTGGCAAGTCATTGCGAATAACAGGCTTGTTCGTCGGAATCTCCACAACATCCAGCTTATAGATCTCTCTAAACTCAGCTTCTTCTGTCATCGCAGTACCGGTCATGCCGGAAAGCTTCTTATATAGTCTGAAGTAATTTTGGAACGTAACTGATGCCAAAGTTTTAGATTCACGCTCAACTTTAACTTGTTCCTTAGCCTCGATTGCTTGATGGAGACCTTCATTGTAACGACGTCCGTACATGATACGACCCGTGAACTCATCAACAATTTGGACAGCGCCGTTCTCAACAACGTAATCGGTGTCTTTGATCATAACGCCATGAGCCTTGATGGCTTGATTGATGTGGTGCTGTAAGTTAATGTTATCCGCGTCCGTCAAGTTCTCAAGGTGGAAATACTCCTCAGCTTTACGAACACCGTTTTGCGTAAGAGTAGCAGTTTTCGCCTTCTCATCAACGATGTAATCAGCATCCTCGTAGAGCTCATCATGGTCTTCTTTCGAGTCCGTCTCAGCAACCTTCACCATCGTCAAGGTCTTCGCGAACTTATCAACTATATTATATAGCTCAGTTGACTTGTCGCCAGGGCCAGAAATAATAAGCGGGGTTCTGGCCTCGTCGATAAGGATCGAGTCGACCTCGTCCACGATGG
>JAZQMR010000181.1:0-7680 GCA_045543505.1 Acutalibacteraceae bacterium
TTATAGAACAGGATTTAAAATACAATATTGATTACATAGTTGAAGATGGAAATGGAGGTTCACGTCCCGTATTTTACCAAATTTTAGATTTTACTAGATGTGTACTAAGTAAGTATTTAGATGATATTGGAGCGAAAAAGAAGATGGAAGCTAAAGAAAGCGAGGACTAATGGCTAATATACAAGAGCGAAGAAACAAAGATGGAAAACTTATCTCTTTCTCAATACGTGTTTTCCGTGGTCGAGGTGCTGACGGCAAGCAATTAAAACCGTACACTACAACTTTTGATGTTCCGGATAGTTGGCGTGAAAAGACCGCAAGAAAAAAAGCCGAAGCTTACGCTGCGACTTTTGAGAGAGAATGTAAAATAGGTATAAGAAGTGACACTAAACAAACATTTGCTTCTTACTGTGATTATGTTATAAACTTGAAAGAACAACGAGGAATAAAGCACTCGACTATTATTAGATACAGAGAATTAACTATACGCATATACCCTGAAATAGGACATATCAAACTTAAAGATTTGCGTGTTCATAATCTTAATGAACTATATACAGCTTTGTCCGCTGATGGCTTAAATAAGCGAACTGGGGGCAAACTAAGTAATAAAACTATTATTGAACATCACCGCTTGATATCAACTGTTTTGGAACAAGCGGTAAAAGAAGAATTAATACCATTTAATATTGCATCTCGTGCAGCACTTCCAAAGGTTGAGAAAAAAGAAGTAAATTATTTTCAGCCAGAACAAGTAAAATTAATACGTGAAGCACTAGAAAAAGAGTCGATTAAGTGGAAAATGCTTGTGCACTTGTTTTTAATTACAGGAGCAAGGCGAGGGGAAATATTAGGTTTAAAGTGGGATAAGATTGATTTTGAAAATTATACAATAAATATATCAAACTGTATTTTATATTCTTCCGAACGAGGTGTTTATGAGGATACACCTAAAACTCCTAAATCAAAAAGAACAATAAGTCTACCTAAAGAAACAATAGAATTGCTAATGCAATATAAAACGCATCAATTAAGAGCAAGACTTAGTCTAGGAACTTATTATAAAAATCAAAACTTTGTTTTTACACAAGACAATGGGAATCCGCTACATCCAGATAGCGTTACGACTTATTTAAAAAGATTTTCAAAAAAATATAATCTGCCTCATATAAACGCGCACGCCTTCCGTCATACTATGGCCAGCATGCTATATTATAATGGCGTTGATACGGTATCTATTTCTAATCGATTAGGACATGCTCAACCAAGTACAACAGCTAACATTTATGCGCACGTAATTGAAAACTCAGATAAAAAGAATGCCGACATACTGTCAGACGTGTTTCTAGGGCGTGCCCAAATTGAAGAGGCGACAAAAAATATATCAAGCTAGAGGCAGATTTAAGGTGTGGAAAGTCAAACTTAGCCTGACCAAATTTATTTTAAAATTATGCCAAAATACGCATTATAACCTTGAAACTCTCTTTTTTAGACACTCCCTGTTTCTAAGCAAGGCATAATTTATATTTGAGTTGAATTATTGTTGAACTATAATACGTTTTTATGCAAAAGAAAAAACCATTTGAAGCTAATCAAATGGCTTTAATGCTATGGTTGCGGAGGCTGGATTCGAACCAACGACCTTCGGGTTATGAGCCCGACGAGCTACCAACTGCTCCACTCCGCGTTACTAACTTTTTTAAGTTTAGCTTGAAGCACAGCAAAAGTCAAGTATCTACGGCAGGTTTGTTGCTGAGCACATAATTAATTCCATATAAAGATGTTTTGTGAGTAAAAAAGCCAAATAAATTTATTTGGATTAAAAGGCAAAGTTCGTTTGCATCAAAAATTAGGGCTAAAGTTAATCTAGCTTGTTGTCGTGAGTAAAAAATTTGCGAAAGTGCTTGAGACGAAAGAAAAAACGTTCTACCTCGTTGCGATTTTGTAAAGTTCCGTGTCATTCTTCTAAGTTTTTTTCTGTTTTAAGTCCTCGCTGCGCCACTATTAGTCTTTGCGTTCCGGTGCTTCGTAGAAAATTTTCCGCAGAGAGAAAAAACTTTAAAGCCACTTTTTCGGACGCACAAACTGAATGTATCTTTGCTGTTAGCTGCGTTTTGATCGAGGGCTCCGATGCGAAAGCCGCGGCTCCAAATTCTCGGCAACAAATAGAAATTTTGTACGCAACAAAGCCTTTTCAACTATCAACTTTTCTGATGAAGCGTTGCTCTCCGCTTGATTTTTGGGCTCCAAGAAGAATTCGGTTAAACTTTGATGTTGGTGGCACAGATTAAGAACAAACGCCAACTTGAAACTCTTCAAAAATTCGATGAATAGTTCCATTTTTTATCATTGGTTAAATTTCACGTAAATCATACACCGGCTGCCATTTGTTGCAATATTGGGGGGTGCGGTCATTTTTTCTAAATACGACAAGGTGTTTAGGGACAGGTCTTCGATATTTTTGCCAGCACGCTCTCACTAGACAGGAGTTTCTTATCTTCTCAAACCGTTTTGTACTCATTACAACAAGTTTTAGCAAGTTGAGTGAAAGTTATTCACGATTGATGATGCTTAATAGACACTTGTCCTATAATTTTAAGAAACGGATTCGATATTTTAGAAAAGAGGTGCTGGCGATGAAAAAGAAAAAATGGTTAGCTTTAAGTATTGGTACAATTGTTTTAGTATTTGCGGCGTTTTTTACTTGGCAACTTGCGGTACATCCTACCACGACAACTACAGAACAAAGTAGCCAAAGCTCCACCACCGCAAAAATCGTGTCAGCTGAAACGGTGTATGAAGAGCTAATTGGCAACTTAGGCAGTGTAATTAATGAGAAAGAAAAAGAGCAAGTTTTTGATTTAATAGAAGACTCGCTAGACGTTGAAAAGAACGGCAACGACGACACGGAAAGAAACGCGATCTACAAAGATATTATCAAAATCTTGGACGAAGTAACGCTTTGTGGGCATACCCCGGAAGAACTTAATACATATAAACTGTACTTTAATGTAGCGCTATCTATACAAAGCACCAGCTTAGATACGAAAGATGGGCCTGTTTCTCAAAAGTATCAATACTCCATAGAAGATGACGGTAGTATATTGCCAAAATCTGAGACTGCGAAAAGCGCAACAAAAGATGAATTCTCTCGCCACAGAGAAACCTGGGAAAACGCACAGAAAATAATTCCTTTTGAGTTATTAAAAGACTTAGATTACTATGAACCGTTTTATTCTAATATTACCGAGGTATCTGCTGTTGGTGGTTATATAAATCCTAATTTTAATGTTAGTCCATATGAGTGGAGTATCGGTCTTTCGGCAAACGCTGTAAATGCACTTGATTTGCCATATGTATTAATTCATGAGTATGGCCATTATCTATCCCTGAGAGATGCTACTATTAAGACTGCTAGTAATGGTATCGAAAAAGAAATTTTAGGAGGAAAGTTCTTGCAAGACTTTATCGTTGATGGTATCGGATATATCGCAGGTGAGTTTGAAAATATAGACAAAGACAATCATTATCTGTTCTATGCAAGGCACAAGGATGACTATGTATCAAAATATGCCGCAACTAACTTGCTGGATGATTTTGCGGAAAGTTTTGCACACTTTGTTGCCGGTGCTAGCTTCAATTCGAAAGTTTTGAATAGAAAAATGACTTTCTTTAATAGTAGGCCAGAGTTGGTTGAAATAAAAAATAAAATTCTCGATAACATGAAGGCGAATAACATGGGAGATATGGTTATTGTGACAGAGTAAAGATATCTTATACACAAAAAAGGCATTGTTAATCGATACACGTTGTAGAACGGGAACATGGATAAAGAATTAAAGGCGCAAATAAGGGAGCAAAAGACGTGTCAAACTCGGATTCAATAATAAAAAGGGGAGCGCCCTAGTAGAGTTGTTATGCGAGAATCTTTATGACCTAAGCAAATACAATTTTTGCTGAAACTCACCTTTGAGCAAGGTTTTAAATTTACGTTTCAGGAAAAAACACAACCTATAAACACGTAACTGGGGCACTCCCATAAAAAGCAGCTTTTTACTCGTTTTTCGCTCCCTCATTTCGGGCATTTAAGTTCTTTATCCATGCTTCTATTTTACACTGCATACCGGTTTTTAGCAACGCCATGAACAAAAAACAACTTGACTTTTAATTCGATATGCGCTATAATAAAACCATCGAAACAAAAAGGAGGTGTTTTTATGTTCAAGAAGTTCGCAATATTAGGTCTTGCCGCATTGTTGGTTGCAGGTGGCGCAATTTATCATGTCGCAGAAAAAAATAGCGACGGTGTCGTAGTTCTTAGAGCTGCTTAGTAAGCTTTATGAACTCAAAAAACTCAAGTCAGTAAAATCGTAATTTTCAAATTCACTCAAAAAACAGCTTAAAACTTTCAATTAGAGCAAATTCTGATAAAATCGCAAATGTTCTTAACTTTTGATGATAAATGCATTGATATATAATCGCCGAAAGAAAAAGGAGGTGCCTTTATGTTAAAGAAGTTCGCAGTATTAGGTCTTGCAGCTCTATTAGTTGCAGGTGGCGCAGTTTACCATGTCGCTGAGCAAAACAGCGACGGTGTCGTAGTTCTTAGAGCTGCTTAATTAAAGGTAAAAAATAATATGTGTTAAAGACGACAAGATTGACTAACTTTTAGTCATTGTGTCAAGCTACAAATTTAATCATACAAACAGCCGCGCGATATAGTGCGGCTGTTCTTCTTTCGGCAGAGGTAGTAAAAATTTTTATCTCTGCTTATTTTTCGAGAAGCCTCTATTCGGGGACGCTCTTCTAAAGAGTTTTTTGCCCATCAAAAAAGCCAACTTGAATATTTTTTTGATATATATTGATTTTTTTTGTTGCGCATGGTAAAATGAGCATGAATCTTAATTTGAAGGAGGATATATATATGTCAAAAGAACAAGCGATCGCGTTTTTCGAGGAAATCTCGAAAAACAAACAATTGGCCAAAGAGGTCGAGAAAGTGGCGGAAAAGAAAACTTCCGACGAAGCAAAAGCTAAGGAATTAATTTCTTTGGCCCAAAAGCACAAATTTATCTTCACGCAAGAGGAAGCCGCAGATGCCCAAGTAACGCTCAAAAAATCACTTTCGCCCGAGAAGTTGCTCGAAGTTAGCGGTGGAGCAGGCTCCCTAAAGTCAAGTCTCATGGCATTGACACTGCTGGCCAGCCTAGGTGGTGGCGGATTACACATGCCCAATATGGAGGCCAGCGCTATGAGACCCGCGAAGAACAGAGAGAACAATGGTTCAAATCTTGCACAGCAGCGCGAGGTCGCGACTATAAATATGATTGTAGATCCAACCCATCGCGCGCGTCGTGAAGAACGATTGGCAGAAAGATTTGGCGGCTTTGAGTGGACACTAGAAACTTATTTAGATAGTCTTAGAGAAAACGGACAAGTTTTGAGAGCCCCCAGTGGGGCAATTATAACGTCAGCTGATCAGTTGATTGAGCATTTTAGAAATGTCCCAGTTGAATTTATTTTTAGGCATTTTTTCGAGAAAAACTGCAAAAGTGGCATGGAGTGGGAAGACGCATTTGATATTGCAATACACATAGCAGGAAAAATTAAAGGCTTGATCTAAAATATAATTATATAAACAGCCGCGCGATATAGTGCGGCTGTTCTTCTTTTGGCTTGGCAAAGGGAGGCGTACTATACCGCGCGCCTCCATACTTTTGTTTTAATTTTTATCCTACTCTTCGTCCGGCGTCAGCAAACCATAGTCACCATTTTTACGCCTGTAGACGACATTTATCTCGCCGTTATTTTGATTCCTAAACATGTAGAACTGATGCCCAATCATGTTCATCTGAAGAATGGCCTCCTCGATATCAAGCGGCTTTACCGGGAAATTCTTCACCTTGACGATTTCGTATTTTTCCTCAGCAGACTCATCAGCGGCGCCTTCATAGACGGGTAGATAGCTCTCTAAGGAGTCTTTCCTCAGCCTCTTGGCGAGCTTTGCCTTATGCTTTCTAAATTGCTTAGCAAGCGCCTCAACAACTTTGTCTAGCGCCTCGTTCATTTCTAGCATTGTAGACTCAGCGCGATAGAAATGCCCCTCGTGCCGAATCGTAGCTTCGACGGTCTGACGATTTTTCTCAACCGTTACCGTCACCTCAGCCGAGGCGTTGCCGTCGAAGAGCTTGTCGAACTTTGAAAGCTTCTTCTCGGCCAAGTCCTTAAAGTTGTCGCGCAAATTTACTTTTCTTCCCGTGATCACAGTTTTCATTTTACATCCCCCTCAAAAATTAAGAATAGTTGAGCCAATCGAAAATATAAAACTAGCCCGCCTCACGCTAATGATATCACACTTTACAAAGAAATCCAAGGACTTGTCGAAAATTTATATAAATTACTCCGCGATAATCCCGTTGCAAACAACCAGACTGGGCTTCTTCATAATGTCGAATGGCGAGCTCTCAAAAACAACCAAGTCGGCATCCTTGCCGCAAGTTATCGAGCCAACCCTGTCCGCGATGCCACAAATCTTCGCCGCGTCTATGGTAATGGCTTTAAGCGCAGCATCTGGGCTCATTCCGTCGCGGACGGCAACCGCGGCGCACAAGCAAAGATATTGAGCAGGCGTCTCCGGATGGTCCGTAATTAAGGCTACCTCCACACCCGCGCGCGATAATATTCCAGGCGCGCTAGTCGACAAATTTATTAGCTCTGGCTTCGAGCGGTCATTCAAAATCGGCCCAGATAAAATCCGCACACCCTCGCGCCTCAAGCGCTCCTCGATGAGATGCCCCTCGGTGCCGTGCACGATTACAAATTCGAGGCCGAACTCCTTGGCTATCCGCATCGCGGTGAAGATGTCGTCGGCCCGATGCGCGTGAATGTGCGCCGGGATTTCTCTTCTTAGCAGTGGCAGCAAGGCCTCACATTTCGCGTCGAACTCCGGCAAATCGTAGCTTGATGGGTCTTGTTCGGCCTTTGTGAGGTCATCCAGATATCTTTTGGCCTTGCTCAGCTGCTCGCGAATTATCGCCGCGATCGCCATTCTAGTCATCGGAGCCTGGCTCTTTTCGTTGTAGACGCTCTTCGGGTTCTCTCCAAGGGCAAATTTAATCGCCACCGGAGCCTTCACAAGCATCTCGTCGACGCAGGTGCCCATGGTTTTCATCGCGAGGAGCTGTCCGCCGATGGGGTTTGCGCTTCCTGGCCCCGTGACGACCGTTGTAACCCCAGCCGCTAGTGCCTCACGAAAGCACTTGTCCATTGGGTTCACCGCGTCAAGGCCGCGCATGTGCGGCGTGAGAGGATCGGTATATTCATTTCCATCGCACCCCTCAAAGCCAAGCGAATCCTCAAAGATTCCAAGGTGCGTATGCGCGTCTATAAAACCCGGATAAACGCTCTTTCCCGCCAGGTCAATTGTATTTTCATCCTGAAGATTTAGCTCCTCCATGGGGCCAAGCTTAGCAATCTTTTTGCCATCGATTAAAATAAATCCGTTCTCGATTACGCCGGCGTCCATGGTGTATATTTTTGCGTTCGTTAGCAACATCGTGCAAGTCTCCTTTTAAGAAAAAAAGACCGATAAAACCGATCTTTTTAAAGCAATATGAATTAGCGTTTGGGAGTGCCATGATCGAACCGATAGGCGCCGCGAGGCGCGGAGGGGGCCACCAG
>JAZQMR010000182.1:0-14879 GCA_045543505.1 Acutalibacteraceae bacterium
TGCGATAGATACAACCTCTGCGGGATCCTTAGCTGCCATTACCTTCTTTGCCAAATCTTGATCATCTGATACTTTTGCCATAAAAGCTTTTAAATCCTTCATTTTAATACGCTCCTTTAATTTTTTTACTTAACATCTCCAAACGATATGTCATAAACCATTTATTGAATGACTATTCGAGGAATCGTTATTAACCAAAGATTCCATCAATAATCGTATTTCCCGAGACGAATCTAAATCGCCGCCACCTATATCGCAACTTAAATCAATGTCTGCCAGCGCTCCCCCAGAGACCTGCCCTAAACTTTCTTCGCTTAATTCTTCTCTGACAACCTTGCCATTAGTTTTCTTTTTCATCGCATCACTCCTTTCAAAAATGTCTGCTTAAAGCTTCCATTACTTCACCGAAAGCCCCACCCGTAACCATACATAAATCTTCTTCGCGAAGCGTTTCGGAATTCACTCCATCCATAACTCGTGCGACACCGCGCAGTTCGTCTATAAATTCATCTATGGTTATTTCATCTAGGAATGGCTTTGCAACGCGATATGCGCCCTCTGGCGTTGTCTGTCGCAAAAACTCTTCCCGCACTTTTTCATCTTCGACTAGAATCTGTAAAAAGTTCTCCATAGCTCCCTCTTCTTTCCAAGCTGGACTTTGCTAATATTACATATATCAATGCCAATTTTATATGCCACGGCCCACATGCACTAGCCGTTAGCGCCGTCCAAAAATGAAGTCTCCATGCGACCATTAAATTTTGTCAACAGAGCTACAACATCCGCAAACTCCGTCTTGCCACCAGATATACTACGCAGGTCGCTCTTCAGAAGTTTCTTCCGGTACTCTATCTTGTTATGAATATAAGTAAGAGCCTCTTTAAACTCATTAAAACTCGCCTCCCCAATGTATGGCCTGGCTTTTTCGTATCCTTCTTTGGCCGTTTTAGCCGACGAAAATTGCTCACGAAAAGCCTGGTCCTCCATAAGTTTCTTGAAAAATGCCTTTAATGTTTCACTCATTTAACTCACCGCCTCTCTGTTTTTTAGAAGTTCCTTATTTTGAGAGCTTTTCTTAGGCGTAGCCGCTTCTGCGGCCGCGAGGCCAAAGAAAATAATTTTTATTTTCTTTGTGTCCCAGAGCTCAACTACGTTGAGCTCTGGGATGGCCAGAAGGCCCGTCGGGCCCTCTGGCGCCTCGCGGCGCCGCAGCGGCATATACCCAAGGATCTCAACTTATTTAGACAAGCTGACGTTTAGCGAGTTCAGCAAAACGACCATCTAAAGCCATCAACTCATCGTAGGTACCTTGCTCGACAATTTGGCCCTTGTGCAAGTAGATGATTCTATCGCACTGCTTAATCGTAGATAGTCTGTGCGCGATGACAATTCGCGTGATGTCCATCTTCGAAAGCGTCTCAACAACGGTTGCTTGCGTTATATTATCAAGGGCACTGGTGGCCTCGTCGAACATCAATAGCTGTGGCGACGCAATAAGCGCACGCGCGATCATCATTCTTTGCTTCTGGCCGCCGGATAAACCACCGCCATCCTCGGCAACCATAGTGTGCATACCCATCGGCATCTTCTTGATATCCTCAGCACAACCGGCCTTCTCGGCGGCTGCCCAAGCATCATCCATAGTCGCGGTCGGGTCGGTAATGGTTATGTTCGAAAAAATACTATCCGAGAACATCGAGCCATTTTGCAGAACTATACCGATATTTCGTCTAACGCTGTGCAAGTCAAGACTCTTGAGGTTCTGGTCGTCGTAGTAAATCGCGCCAGCTGTGGGATCTTCAAAGCCAAGAAGCAACCTTAGCAATGTCGACTTACCGCAGCCCGTCGAGCCAACGATACCTAGATACTCGCCAGGTTTTATAGACAAGTTCAATCCGTTAATGATGAGCGGACCGTCCGGAGTATATCTAAACTTCAGGTTATTGATGTCGATTTTACCGCTGATGTTATCGACGCGCTCCTTGCTTTCGTTCGACTCCGGAGTCTCCTTCAAGATTGGCTCGAGCATCTCGATTGACGGCTTAAGGTTTGCAATCATCAATACGATGCTGGAAATTTGCATAATCGAAGCCGAGAATGCACCGAACGCCGCGTTAAATGCGATATAGTCAGCAGGCGCCAAGTTATTTTGATAAACCATAAAGTAAATCAACATCGTGCCGCCCAGGTTAATCGCCGAGCTCACCGCGCCAGAAATCTTGATGAACACATTCGGGTTAAACTTAATTTGCGCCAACTTCGAGTAGATATCCGCCCACTTTGAGAATGCACGAACCTCGGCGCCAGCAATTTTTATCTTCGAGACACCCGTGAATAGCTGATAAACCAATCCAGAGAGCTTTGGTGAGTATTCGCAAGCTTTCTTATTTAGCCTTGTGTTCAACCAACCGTTGATTAAAGAGTTCGCTAACATTGCGGCGATAATCAACGCAGTCGGCAACATCAACGCTGGCGATAAGGAGGCGATTTGTCCGAGATAAACGAACGAAAACACCGCCGACAAAACCGTCGGAATCAAGCTACTACTGAGGGTCTGGCAAACCGTATTCAAGGTGAACGTACGAGATGCCAAGTCACCGGAGCTAAATCGCTTAAAGAACTTAATTGGCAAATTCAAGAGGCGAATCCACAAAGCGCCTTGCGTACCGAATTGAATTTTATCTCCGATACGCAAAATCCAGAGCGTCTGGAAAAGGCTAAATGCGGTCGTCGAGATAAGAACACCGACCATAAGCGCCATAAGCGGATAAATGTCGTGAATTGTACCCGACGGGATAATCGTGTTGAAGATCAACTTGTTAATCATCGGGTTAATGAGGCCTAAAAGCGCGGCCGCAAGCGCCAGAACCATCAAGAAGGCAATATCGAACTTCGAGAATGTCTTGAACATATACTTGATGAAATCCTTAATGCTCATCGAGGTCGTCGGGAAAGGCTTATAGAAACAGTAGCCCTCGCCGGAGATATTCAAGGCCGTGCGACGATTCAGCTTAATGATCTCGCCAGTTTTCGGGTCGACGTAGCTGTAACCACCGAACTTCAGCGGCACCAGGCACACGATATTTTTATCCTGATTATAGGCTACAACTGGACCTTCGCCGCGAGCCCACCATTTTCGGCTGAGTGTAACCTTGCGTCGAGTAAGGCCAGTTCTGCCGAGCACCGTATCGAGCAAACCTTCGTCCTCGAGGGCATTTCTCGGGATCGTAATCGGGGCCATCTCATAGTAGTTGGTGACCTGATTGATCGCGTTAATGAGCTGGTCGGATTGCTGATCGAGAGCCACACCCTTAGGGCCTTTTTTTCCGCCAGAGCCTAATGCAGTTTCCTCGATAAGCTCACAAGAAAGCCTAAAAACTTCGCGTTCTTTTTTCTTTTGTCTTTTAACTTTCTCCGAAAAATTCATTTAATGCTCCTCCTTTCTATTCAGTCTTAACGAGTTTCGCGTACTTACCGTCCAGAGCAATCAGCTCTTCATGAGTACCTCTCTCGACAACGTGACCGTACTCGAGCATGATAATCTCATCGGCATCGCGAATCGTAGAAAGTCTATGCGCGACCACAAAGCAAGTGATTCCACGACGCTTAACCGCATCCATAACTGCCTTTTCGGTAGTCGGGTCAAGTGCGGAAGTAGCCTCGTCCAAAATCATGATAGTCGGGTCGACAACGAAAGAACGAGCGATTTCGAACCTTTGTCTTTGGCCACCGGAGAAGTCTTTACCGTTCTCGACGAGTTGATGGTCATAGCCGTTCGGTCGAGTGAGGATATCGTCGTGAATTTGAGCATCTTGCGCAGCCAAGATCAACGTCGCGTCATCGATGCTGTCATCCCACATGGTGATGTTATTTCGGATAGTATCCTGGAACATCGTGACCTCCTGGTCGACCATCGCGAGAGAGCCTCTGAACACGTTTCTGTCTATATCTTTTCGTTCCTTTCCATCGAACAAAATCTTACCCTCACGCGGTTCATAGAGACCAGCGATAATCTTTGCAATCGTTGATTTACCGCTACCACTGCCGCCAACCAAGGCCACCATTTGACCCTTTTTCACGCTCAAGCTAAAATCCTCGATGAGCGGGGCGCCAAGTGGACTATATGCGAAGGTTAAGTTTTGTATCTCAACGTCGCCATGGAGTTTCTCATATTCCTTTGTGTCGTTAGCGGCTGCCTCCGACAAATCAATATGTACGTCGGGCGCATAGTTCATAACGTCCTCGACACGCTCCATATCGCCGCTGACTGCCTGGATATCCTGGCCGATTCCAACAAGCGAATTAACCGGGCCCAAGAACGAACCCATAAAGCCTTGGAAAGCCATCAAGGTACCCATGGTGAACTTACCGGTCAGGATGTTGTAAACACCAAGCAGTAAGATTGCAGTATTTGCAAGGCCCATCAAGAGTGAAGGCAACGTTCCGATGAGGGTATTTCTCTCGCGAAGGCTCTGCAACGAGTTACTAAACTTCGTCTGATAGCCGATCCATTTTTGGAAGTAGCCAGCCTCACAACCACTAGACTTGATAGTCTCGATCATGCTGACACCAGCAACAGTCGTACCTTGCAACTTACCGGCATCGCGTGACATAGCCTTATTGTCGTTCTCGTTCTTCGCCGAGACAAGCTTGATAATCAACATATTAAGCAATGCGACTGTCAAGCAGATAAAAGCCATAACAGCGTCGTAGTAGACGAGAATCGCGAAGTACACCACGATCATAATTACATTGAGCACAATAGGCGCAACCTTCATACAGATGGTGTCTGCGATGGTATCGTTACTGCTTTGTCTGGAGCTGATATCACCGGCAAAACGCTGCGAGAAGAACTCAACAGGCATCCTCAAGACGTGCCACATAAATTGCGTACCTGAGGTGACACTCATTTTGCCTCGAATTTTCAAGAGGTATATCGACTGGAAGGTTTCCAGTATGAACGAAATCACCAAGGTAATTCCCATTGCGGCGAGTAACGGCATCATCATAGATTTATCCGTGGAGACAAGTATTCGGTCGGTGAAGATCTGCGCAAATACCGACTTAACCGAGCCGACTACCGCAAGTAAGAGACCGGTTATCAAGATAAAAACTAACGGGGTAACCGCGCCATGTAATCTCTTTAGGAGGAAGCCTACGATACTTTTCTTTTGGCCGCCCGGCTCAAAGGTCTCAGAAGGCTCAAACGAAAGCACGATTCCAGTAAAGGACTTTTCGAACTCCTCCATAGGCACATATCGAATACCGGAAGCAGGGTCAGCCAAGACAGCTTTATCCTTCTTGAAGCCACACAAAACTACAAAGTGATTGAAGTTCCAGTGGATAATCGCCGGGAATTCGACATTTTCCTTTAATTTATCTACATCGTTGTAGGAAAAACCCTTAGCCGTCAAGCCATTATGTCGGGCCGCGACAAGTATGTTTTTCGCGTTACAACCATCTCGAGAAACGCTACACTCAAGGCGCAAACGCTCGAGAGGGATAAATTTTTTATAATAAGCGCAAATCATAGCCAAAGATGCAGCGCCGCATTCGAGTGCTTCCATCTGCAGGATAACAGGCACTTTTTTGACATCGCTATTAAACATAAATTCCATCCTTTCTCCTTTTTAAGGCGTATTTGCACCCTGGCTAAATGATCAAGTCAATCGGACGCATAGCCTCGCCGACAACCTTGACGTTGCACAAAGTACCATTATCCACAGAAATATTCTGAGCACCCTTGGAGTTCGACCACTCATAGCCGCTCTTCGTTGAGGAATCGACATTCAAGCGCACACGGACCTCAACGCAACCGTCGGTAACGCCCAACGCACTTATGTACTTAGTCGTACCCATAGTCCGTTGAATGCTCTCCTGCGTCACTATTGAAGAGCCGATGCTGGTGATTTTTCCTAACATATAGCCATATTCCTCACGAGGATAGTTAGCCGGCGAGATTTGAACTTCTTGTCCGACCTTAAAGCCATTAGCAATCGTGTAAGGAACATAAGCGATTAAATCCTTCGAGCCAGAGGTAGCCTCCTCGGAGTAGTTAACAGCAACTTGTTGTCCCTCCGCGATGGAGTCGCCGATATTCGGGATGCTGCTTACCGTACCGCTCTTATTCGCCGTAATGAATGAATTGATAATGTATTGATATCTTAAGGCATCGCGAACAGCCGAGTCGCCTCCACTAAGCGACTGAAGTTGCGACAATAAAGCCGTATCAGGAATAACAGCTATGATGTCACCCTTATCAACCATATCGCTCTCCGAAACCAAGACATCGCTAACAACACCAGCACTTGGCGCATTCGTAATGGAGACACCGTCCGCTGCGAAGATAATACCAGTAATGTCGGTACCGCCCGCGATATTTCCGGTAAAGCCCCAGATTCCGACGCCGATAACCAAGCTGATTATCGCGGTCAAGATGACCCACGCAAGAGGCTTCGTAACCTTGATGTGTTGATCGAGCTGCTCCGGATTGGAGACAGTTTCGAGCGCTGTTTCTCTAAATAATTTATTCTCTGCCATTACTAACCCCTCCTTCTTAAGTCATTCTGTACATTTGAGCATCTCGAACAGTCCAGTAGTTTGGCTCCTCCTCGAGTTGGCCCTTGCTGTTAAACTTCACGCCAGTAACGCCTGCATAGCCCTCAGTAGACTTCATATTTTTCATGAATTCTTGAGCGTTGGTAGATTTTTTTACATTTTGAGCAATCATATGTACAAAGTCGTAAGCCTGCGCGGTAACGCTAGTTGGCAACATATTGTGTTCTTTTTTGACCGTCGCGTTGTATTTGTTGTAAAAAGCCTGAAGTTTCTCTTGAGATGCAACACCCGATGAGCCAGCAACAACCATTCCTTCAAGAACATCCTTATAGGCAGCCATTTTTTCCACGTCGTTATATTTCGCATCACCTAGAATTAAGATATCTTTATTCTGAGCCTTGATGTTCGAAATGACTTCGCAAGCCCACTCCAGGTCGTCGAACGAAACCAAAGCAGCTTGAACACCGAGGATACTCCAACGAGCATACATATCCGCAAACTCGCTAGCATTATCAGGACCTTGGGTTGAGTCTAGTAAATACGTAGACTTGCTGTCCATCGCGGTATCATTGAAACCTCTTGCTAGTGTGTTTTCGTATTGTGAGCCAGAGTGCGCCGTAGCCACCCATTTAATGCCATTGGCCTCACAGTACTTAGCTAACGCTTGTCCGCTGGCCTCAGCCGAGATAACCCCTGCGAGAACGTACTCATAGCCCTTGTTCATCGTGCCATCGAAGACCTCATTAACGATAAGCAAAGGTTTTTTAGCTGCTTCGAAAATTGCCGTAATACTTTCAACAACATCACTACTTTGCAAAGTGAAAGCAGCCGTGTACTTGCTATCATTTGCAACGTCCTTGGCCAACGCAATACCGCTATCGCGGCTGTGGCCGTCATCGATTTTTTCATAGGAAATCTTTACATTTTGTGCCTCGAGCTCCTTGATTGCCAAGTCCATGCCAATCATGAAGTCCTGACGCTTGGTGAACTGGTCTGCCGAACCCAAAACAGCGATTTTAATTTCAGCAGCCTCGCCATATGTCTGTGCAACATTAGACTTTGACGAGCCACAACCAGAAAAGATTGCCATTGAAAAAACTAATCCCAACACTAACCCGAATAATTTTTTCTTTCTCATTTCTTGTCTCCATTTCTCTGCCGGAAAAAATATTACTGAGGCAGCACCACCGACAGTTGATGCCCCTTGTTTTGGTAGAGATTTCGATATATTTAAGCGCGCGAGATTTTTAAATATATCGCTGTTGCACAAACGCATTATAATTCAGCTTCAGCGAAGTTGTCAATACTTTTTTCTTAAAAAATAAATTTATATAACAAAAGCCAAATAACTGCTTGCCAAAGCCCTTTCCCAAAGAAAATGATTGCTTTCAAACAGCTAGAAATAGCAATAAAAAACATATTGATTTATCGTTAATATGTGATATAATTATAGGAGATAATTTGCTTATTTAATAAAAAACAAAGGAGAATTTTTAATGTTAAGCAAAGTGAAGAAGAGTTTGGTTACAGGACTATCTGTAGTGCTGTCTGCTAGCTTGGGCTGTGGAACATGTGCAGCCTCAGATAATTGGCATGTCAAAGTACGAGGTGGTATTTCTGATCCGTGTATGCGTGAAAATAAGAAGTGTGAGAGTGTTTGTTTCAATGCACTGACAGAAAAAGCAAATGAGATATCCGCCTTTTGCGGAGGGCGGGAATTAGAGGCAATTCCTTCACAATTTCTTTGTTGTAATAACAAGTTTCAAAAATGCGTAAGTAAGCCATTAATTGGGGGCGAGAAGTTGACGTTTACTACAGCTCCCAATATGTTGTTAATCAAGTTGTGGTGTCTTATTCGCAGAACGTCCAAACACTTTTGGGAAAAGTGGAAAGATAGTAATAGATATTGGAAGACAAAACACCCTAAGACCCATGTAGTCAGTGCTGTAGCGGGAGCCTTAGCATCAGATTCTATATGCGTAATGTATTCGGGACCGTTAGGGCCGATATTCTGTTTGCCATTAGCTATGGCCTATGCATATCTCTTTTCTGTTACATAAAGGCTCCGTTTGGAGTCTTTTTTCTTGCCAACAGTTTTGCCACGAGTTAAAATGAATGTATAAATTGAAAAATTATGGAAACAAATTTAATCTATCGGACCGCTAAATGTGATTGCTTAGCGGTTCATTGTGGAAAAATCGGTGGAAAAAGTGGAAAATAGACCTGTTTTCCACAGCTAAACCTCAAATAAAGGCGCTCTACACCTGATTTTTGCCGCGAAATTGTGGATTAAACGGTTGAATTTGTGAATTCTTGTTGAGATGTGTTGGGTGGTTTGTCGACGTGAATAATGGTGTGAAATTTGTGCGAAAAAGAGAAAATGCTGTGGTTCCGGTGCGTGCAACGAGTGGCTCGGCGGCCGTAGATTTGTGCGCGTGCGTCGAGGATGACATTGTCTTGAGCGCGGGCGAATCGTTGTTGGTGCCAACGGGTATAGCCATTGAACTTCCTGGCAGCGATATGGCCGCATTCATCTTCGCGCGGAGCGGTCTTTCCACGAAGTTTGGCGTTGCCTTGGCGAATGGTGTGGGTGTTGTGGACAGCGACTATCGTGGCGAGATTTGCGTTGCGTTGAGGAACTTTAGCAGCGATGACTACGTCGTCAAGAAGAATGAGCGCATTGCCCAAATGGTGATTATGCCAGTATTTGCGCTGCCATTCTTTGAGGTTGACTTTCTTTCGGATACGGCTCGTGGTGAGGGTGGTTTTGGCTCGACCGGGAGGTAGAAAGGTGGCGGGTGCAGCCCTTGCGATTTAGGAGGGGTGCGCCGCCGCTCCGGTACGATGCAACCTGCGCCGGCGGCGCTTTTTATTATTTAGGAGTGCCTTAAGCGAGCATTTTACCGTGGGTTAGATGCCACAGCCGGGCCGCGAGGCCAAAGAAAATATTATTTTCTTTGTGGCCCTGAGCTCAACTTTGTTGGGCTCTGGGCTGGCCGAAGGCCCTTCCGGCCTTCGGCGCCTCGCGGCCGCCAGATGTTCGCTCGGGGCACGTTTGAATATAACTCAAAGCATATAAAATGGAGAATAGTTTTTATAAAATTCGCAGATAATTTCTAGGCGGATATTTTCTTATTGAGAAAAATAAAGTGGCTGTAGTATAATAATGGAAAAATGAACTTTTTATATCAAAAATAGTGGTGTATTGCGCTTGAAAGGGGCCAACTGGCAGGATGTTTTCACGAGACATAGGAATCGATTTAGGAACCGCTAACACGTTAGTTTTCATGAAGGGCAAGGGAATCATTCTGCGCGAGCCGTCGGTTGTCGCGGTGGACGTGAATACCGATACAGTTTTGGCGGTGGGCTTGCAGGCCAAGGATATGATTGGTAGGACGCCTGGCTCTATCGTGGCGGTCAGCCCGCTTAAGGACGGCGTGATCGCAAACTTTGACATTACTGCGACGATGTTGAAGCATTTCATCCGCAAGACCGTTAAGACGAATATCTTTAGCAAGCGTCCGAAAGTTGTTGTTTGCATACCGGCTGGCGTCACCGAGGTTGAGAAGCGTGCCGTTGAGGATGCAACGCGTCAGGCTGGCGCAAGGGATGTAGAACTCATCGAGGAACCAATGGCAGCCGCGATAGGTGCGGGCTTGCCGGTGGCCGAGCCGACCGGAAGCATGGTTGTGGACATCGGTGGCGGTACCTCGGAGATCGCAGTCATCTCGCTGGGGGACATCGTGACTTCGCAATCGGTTCGCGTCGCGGGAAATAAGTTCGACGAGGCCATCGTTGCCTATATTAAGAGGAAGTACAATTTGCTCATCGGCGAGCGTACGGCTGAGAATATCAAGATTCAGATTGGTTCGGCGTTTGCCTACGATGGTGAGGGCTCGATGGAGATTAAGGGCCGCAACTTGGTGGATGGTCTTCCGAAACACATCGAGATTAACTCCGAGGAGGTCCGTGAGGCGCTTTACGATTCGTTGTGCATCATTGTCGACGCGATTAAGAGCACCCTCGAGAAGACGCCTCCGGAGTTGGCCGCGGATATCATCGACCACGGCATCATGCTGACGGGTGGCGGCGCCTTGCTTAGAGGCCTTGATCAGCTTATCGCTCAGCAGACTCGAATCGTTGTGCATGTGGCGGACAATCCTCTCGACTGCGTTGCCGACGGTACCGGCCGGCGCTTGGATTTGGTTATGCCGAAGAGCTATTACAGACATAGAAGCTAGACGGCCGCGCGTGCGGGTTCTGGCGTGATTATCGGGGCGGGGACTGTCTTTTTATGTCTCCGCCTGTTGTTTAAAGTTTATGGGTTAGCGCTTAGCTTGTAGTTTAGATCTCAGCGCGGGCCGCGAGGCCAAAGAAAATAAATTTTTTATTTTCTTTGTGGCCAAGAGCCCAACGAAGTTGCGCTCTTGGTTGGCCGAAGGCCCCGGAGGGGCCTTCGGCGCCTCGCGGCGCCCTAGGGTTTGATCAAGACTTTCAGTTTTTGCTTTCATAAAAGGAGCGATGCATTTGAAAAAAATCCTTGATAGCAACGGCTTTAGACTGGCCATGGCGTGCACGCTCATCGTGGCGGGCGTGTCAATTTTGAGCTTTGTGCCGGGCGCCAATATTCTTCCGGCCGTGATCGATTTCATCGCGACTCCTATGCAAAAACTCTCGGGCGACTTAACGGATTCAGCTTTGTCTATTTTGCCAACGCAAGAAAAATCCTCGGACGAGTATGAGGCAGAAATACAAAAACTTCAGGCTGAGCTCAAAAGGATGCGCACCATTTTAGTTGATTATTACGACGTTAAGCGCGAAAATGCCCAATACTTGAAGTTCTATAGCTTTAAGAAGCAGAATAAGTCTCTCGACTTCAAGATGGCGCAAGTCCTGGCGCGCGACCCGAATGACTTGTTCTACGGATTCACCCTCGACAAGGGCCGTAGCGACGGAATCTCGGTAAATGATCCGGTCATCACCGAGAATGGACTGATCGGTCGGGTGGCCTCTCTGAAGAACCACTCTTGTAAAGTTAAGACCATTTTATCCCCAGAGTATAAAATTGGCGTCGCCGACAAGGTCACCGGCGATAGCGGCGTCATCACCGGCCGGAAGTCCTTGGCTGACAACAATCAGACCGCCATGATGTACGTTTCCTCGCAGAATAAGCTGCAGCCCGACGATATCGTGGTGACCACCGGCCTCGGCGGCATTTGCCCTAGGGATTTGCCCGTTGGCTTGGTGCGAGAAATTAAAAACGATGACTACGATTCCTCCTTTTTCGCCGTCATTGAGCCCTTCGACGACATCAAGAGCGTGACCGATGTTTTCGTCGTCACCGGCTTCCAGGGCAAGGGCGATATCTTGTCCGAGCTCGTCCCTCAGCGGAATAGCAAAGTCCCATCCTAACTTAGGGGCGGCCGCGTGCCCCCACTAAACCGCAGGGGGCACACTGGCCTTAATAAATCATTAACGTCTAGCTTTGAACCTAAAAAACTCGAAAGGAGCCTGCCATGGAGCGCCTATATCGCTACATCCGATTCCTCGCCTACGCCATCGAAATCTTGGCGTTCTATATCGTTGAGCAAATTCCAAACTTGATTCCTCACATAAATAACGTCCGGCCGATAATTTTGCTGCCGGTCGCCGCGATGATCGCTCTTTTCGAGGGCTCGGGCGTGGGGCTGTTGTTCGGCTTTATCATAGGTCTTTTCCTTGACTGCGGCGCCACAGGAAGCATCGGCTTTTACTCAGTTGTTGTGACGTGCCTGAGCTTTTTGGTCGGCATCGCTGCGGAAAGAATTATAAATTTCAATTTGCTAACTTCGGCGGCTATCGCTATCGCCTTTACATCGGCGCTTTACCTGCTGCATTTCCTCGTTGAGTTCCTCTTGCGCGGATATCCAGACACACTCTACGCGCTCTTGAATCACTATTTGGTTGGACTATTGTACACCTCTCTGCTTGCGCCGTTTGTCTACTTCTTTAACAAGGCTTTCGCGATGCATATTCGTGAGCGAGAGTAGTTGGGGTGATATCTAACCGTAGGGGCGCCGCGAGGCGCCGAAGGCCCCTTCGGGGCCTTCGGCCAGCCCAGAGCCCAACTTTGTTGGGCTCTGGACCACAAAGAAAATAAAAATTTATTTTCTTTGGCCTCGCGGCCCGCGCGTAGCTACTAAATAAGATCTAGTCCCTCAAGGGGGGAAAACTGACTTTTTTGCGAAGGGTGGTGACTTTTATGAAACTCAAGGCAAACCCAAGATATATTTTCTGTTTTGTGCTGATCGTCTCAGTGTTTTCGGCGTACATCGCGCGCCTGGTGGACTGGCAGATTGTCAACGGCGAGGAGTTCCGCGAACGCGCGAACCGAAGCAGCATTTATCGAAACAAGACCGAGGCGCTGCGTGGTGAAATCCTCGACGTGAATGGTGTTGGCTTGATGGAAAACGTCACCGGCTACAAGATAATGCTAGACCGATTTGCCCTCGAGGCTGACCAAGAAAACCCGACGATTTTGGAGCTTATCAACCTGATGAAACTCAAGAATGAGCCCTTCATCGACGAGCTGCCTATAAGGTTGACTGCCAATAATCACTTTGAGTTTGTCGAGGGCAAGGAGCGGGAAGTTCGCGAACTCAAAGGGAAGAATCGCCTCAACTTGAATGAATACTCCACCGCCGACGAATGCATGAGCAAGCTCGCGCAAAAGTACAACTGCGAGAACTACGACCCGAAGACGAAGCGCGACCTTGTCAGCGTGAAGTACAACATGGCCGTCTGCGGCTACTACGACTCGATGGCCAGCTCGTATGCCTTCGCCGAGGACATCAGCCCTGAGCTCTTGATGATTGTCTCGGAGAAGTTTCAGGATAATCCGGGCGTTCGCATAGGCCTCTCGGCCAAGAGGCAACCGGTCAATTCGGACTTGGCGCCGCACATTGTGGGCTACGCCGGAAAGATCTCCGAGGAGCAATACGAGCGTCTGAAGGATAAGGGCTACACTTTGGAGGACATCGTCGGGAAAAGCGGCATTGAGGCGGCCCTCGAGGAGTATCTTCGCGGCGTGGCCGGAGAGAAAAAGGTCGAGGTCGCCAGAGATGGTACGGTCTTGCACACGCCGAACGCCAAGGAAGCCAAGCTCGGCAACACGGTCTACTTGACCATCGATGCGAATGTGCAGCGGGTCGCGAATGAGTCGATAGCTCGGGCGGTTCGGTACTCTGGGCAATACGATTGCGTAGGTGGCGGCGTCGTGGCTCTTCGAGTCAAGGATTTCTCGGTGTTGGCGGCCGCAACCTACCCGAGCTACGACTTAGGCAAACTCGGCGAGCCGGGATATTACTCGCAGCTGGCCACGAATAAGGCAAGTCCGCTCCTAAATAGGGCGTTTCAAGGGGCGTCGGCACCAGGCTCGATTTTCAAGCCGATTGTTGCTTGCGGAGCGCTTCAAGAGGGCGTTCTTACGCCGGAGGACAAGATT
Source organism: Acutalibacteraceae bacterium (assembly GCA_045543505.1). Classification (GTDB taxonomy): domain Bacteria; phylum Bacillota; class Clostridia; order Oscillospirales; family Acutalibacteraceae; genus CAG-557. The sequence continues at coordinate 14,042 of JAZQMR010000182.1, forward strand.
CGCTGCATCGGCATCTATCACTATCCTGGGCACAACTTCACCACGAAATGCCTGGGCGTCCACAGGGATGCGCAGCTCAATTATGCGATGGCGAAGTCTTGCAACGTGTACTTCTCGGAGGCCGGTCGACGTCTGGGCATAGGCAATATGAATCGCTATTGCAGAAACTTTGGACTTGGCGTCAAGACTGGCATCGAGTTGGCCGAGACCGCTGGAGTCCTTGCGGGCCCTGAATATAGTAAGTCGATAGGCACACGTTGGAGCGATTTGGTCACGATTAAGGCGGCCATCGGTCAGTCGGATAACCAATTCTCTCCGCTGCAATTGGCGACATATATGGCTACGATTGTGCGCGGCCAGCGCTATAAGACTCACGTTGTGCGCAAGATTACCGACTATCGGCGCGAGAACATCGTCATGGAAAATAACCCCGATGCGCCTGAATTGTTGGCGGACGGGGAGGTCTCGGATGAGAACCTTAACTCGGTGAGAAAGGCTATGCGACAGGTCGTTTTGTCTGGTACGGCCTCGAATTTTAGCGGATATCCGGGCTACGTGATCGCCAAAACCGGTACGGCTCAGAATAGCGGCTCGGATCACACCACCTTCATTTGCTATGCGGCGCCTAGCGAGGATGACTGGGAAAATGGCATCGCTATCGGTGTTGTCGTGGAACACGGTGTGCGCGGCATGACCTCCAAAATCGTCGCCAAGGACATCATGGATGCCTATTTCTTTAACAAGCAGACTCTCTCTGAGTGAGTTCCTTAAAAAAGAGTGACTTAAGCAGGCTGCTGGTGGCGCCGCGAGGCGGTGGAGGGCCCCGAGGGGGCCTCCG
>JAZQMR010000183.1:0-4021 GCA_045543505.1 Acutalibacteraceae bacterium
AAAAAGTTTGGGAGTGCCTTACTAGAAAGTTTCGCGCTTTTTAGTAGCCCAGCGCGGGCCGCGAGGCCAAAGAAAATAAATTTTTATTTTCTTTGTGGCCCCAAGCTCAACAAAGTTGAGCTTGGGGCTGGCCGAAGGCCCTACAGGCCTTCGGCGCCTCGCGGCGCCCAGCGGTTTGATCAAGCCATCTCCTAAAAGTAAGAATTTGACATAAAAGCGGGTTTGATTGTGTCGCTTGCGACAAATTTAGATATGATCGTTGAGTTTTTTTAATCGATATGATAATATGTTAATCGTATTGGTAGTACAATGGTGAATCCGAGGAGAATTTGAGCAAATGAGTGTTTTTTTCGACGTCGTAATCATCGCAGCAGCGGTTTATTTTCTATGGTTGGGGTTTAAGAAAGGCTTTTTCCGGTCAATGATAGACTTAGTGATCATGAGCTTGTCGGCGCTGATCCCGTACCTATTCGCGCCAACGTTAGCGGAGCAATACTACAACAATTTCATTAGCGAGGCGTTAGTCGACAAGATAACTGAGCTAATCAATCAAAATGGCGCTCTGATGGACTCCGCGAAGAATATTTTAGGTCTTGTCAACAATATTCCGGGCTTCTTGCAGAACAATATGTCGGTGTACGGCGTGACCACGCATGACATCTTGAGAATTTTAAGCGGCAGCGGAGAAAAAAGCCTTGCCATCGAGGAACTACTGAAGCCTACCATCGTGAACATCGTAACGATATTTATTTTCGCGATACTCTCGAGCGTGACATTCTTTGCACTTAAATTTCTCTTCAAATTTACGTTCAGGCTGCCAAGAATACCTGTTTTTGGCCTTATAGACTCGATTTTGGGGCTATGCATGGGCGCACTCAAGTTCATTGTCTTTACGTTTTTATTCATCGTGATAATGAAGTCCGTGCTACTCATAGCACCGCAAAATGACCTCAAGCAAGACGTAACAAGCGCGATAGAGGATTCAAGGATTTTCAGCGCGATATATGACGTGAATATCGACATGCTAAGTGATTATTTAAAGTTGTATTAAAATATTCAGGACTTGAAACAGGAGGGATAGCGTGCAGATCTTAAGAAAAGAAAACTTCAACCTACCGAACATTCTCTCCTTCACCCGGATAATCATAATTATCCCGTTCGTACTATACTTTTTAAATGACGACTACCTACTTTCCGCCGCGATGCTGGCACTTTCGGGCCTCAGCGATATGCTCGATGGGGTCATCGCGAGGAAGCTAAATCAAATAACGCAACTCGGCAAAATCCTAGATCCGGTGGCGGACAAATTGACGCTGACGGCCGTAGTCATCTGCATGGGCATAAAGTTCCCGGAGATATTCATCCTGGTCGTCATCCTGAGCGTAAAGGACCTATCGATGCTACTCGCGGGCAGCTACCTCCTCAAGAAGGGCATCGAGCCGCCAGCTGCAAAGTGGTACGGCAAGCTGGCAACGGTCTTTTTCTACGTATCGGTCATCATCATCGTGGCGCTAAAGGCACTTTACGGCATCGCCGACCCGCGGATATCGATATCTCTGCTGACCGCGACGGCCTTACTGATGCTTTTTGCGCTATTTAGGTATTTTCTCATCTTTTTGCGGCTCATAAAGGCGAATAACGAAAAAGAGAAGGGGCAGGTTAAAAATTAACAAGCGAGGGGACGAAATTTATGTTGTGTTCGCGATGCAAAAAACGACCAGCGATGGTTTTCATAACGGAGGGCAAAGGGGAGACCACACCTCAAGGTTTGTGCTTAACTTGCGCGAAGGAGTTAGGCCTGAAGCCGCTTGATGACATCATGGGGAAGATGGGTATCAGCGAGGAGGACGTCGATGCGATGGCCGAGCAAATGAGTTCCTTCTTCATGGTCGGCGATGATGAAATAACAGATGAGGATGACTTTGCAGAAGGTACATCTGCGACGTTTCCGTTTTTAAAGAGCCTTTTCGCCGATGAAAAGGCCGACAAGACTGAAAACTCAGATGAACCTTCAAAACGCAAAAAAAGGCCCAAGAAAAAGCATCTAGAGCTATATTGCGATAATCTCACAGAAAAGGCCCGTAAAGGCGAGTTAGACAAGATCATAGGGCGAGGCAAGGAGATAGCTCGAACGATTCAAATTTTGAGCCGTAGAACGAAAAATAACCCATGTTTGATTGGAGAGCCTGGAGTAGGCAAGACAGCCATCGCAGAGAGCCTAGCAATATCAATTGCGCAAGGGACGGTTCCGACGCGCCTAAAAAAGAAAGAAATCTACCTTCTCGACTTGACCGCTTTAGTTGCTGGTACGCAGTTTAGAGGGCAGTTCGAGAGCCGCATTAAGGGTCTCATTGATGAGGTCAAGGAAGCGGGCAATATCATTTTGTTCATCGATGAGGTGCATAATCTTGTGGGCGCCGGCGAGACCGAAAGTAACTCGATGAACGCTGCCAATATCCTCAAGCCGGCCCTTTCTCGCGGCGAGATTCAAGTTATTGGTGCTACGACTTTCTCGGAGTACAGGAAGTACATCGAGAAGGATTCGGCTTTGGAGCGGCGTTTTCAGCCGGTTACCATCATTGAGCCCTCCATCGACGACACGATCGACGTCCTCACGGGCATTAAGTCGTACTATGAGGTCTACCACCGCGTGAATATCTCGAACGGGCTGGTGCGCAAGATCGCGGTGCTGTCGGAGCGCTATATAACGGATAGGTTCTTGCCCGACAAGGCCATCGACCTGCTGGATGAGGCCGGCGCGTATGCCTCATTGCGGAACGTCGCGATGGAGAAGTACGACAACTTGGCCAGCCAATTGGAGGAACTCAAGGCGAGCGAGGCTGAGATTACCTCTACGACGGAGCCGGACAGCATCGACTACGAGAAGTTGGCGCAGGTGCGTTCGGAGATAGCGCAAGTGAGCGAAGACCTGGAAAAGCTTGCGAAGACGGCCTTTGGTGTGCACGTGACGGAAAGTGACGTCGCGCATGTGATAGAGCTGTGGACGGGTATCCCATCCTCGAAAATCAAGGAAGACGAGCTCAAGAAGTTGGCGCAGATAGAGGAGCGGCTAAAAAGCAAGGTCGTCGGCCAGGATGAGGCCGTGGAGGCGTTGGCCTCGGCGATAAAACGTAGTCGCGTGCAAATTAGCCCTCGGCGGAGGCCGGCGTCGTTCATTTTCGTGGGGCCGACGGGCGTGGGGAAGACCGAGCTGGTAAAAGTCCTCGCTAAGGAGCTCTTCGACAGCCCGGAGACGCTCATCCGGCTGGATATGTCCGAGTTCATGGAGAAGCACGCTGTCTCGAGGATAATCGGCTCGCCGCCGGGCTATGTTGGCTATGATGAGTCCGGGCAGGTCACCGAGAAAGTCCGTCGCCGACCTTACTCAGTTTTGCTCTTCGACGAAATCGAGAAGGCGCATCCGGATGTGATGAACATTTTGCTGCAAATCTTAGATGAGGGGAAAATCACCGACGCGCAAGGGCGGCAAGTGAACTTCGAGAACACCATCATAGTGATGACCTCGAACGCCGGCAGCGACAAAAAGGACGGCGCGATGGGCTTTGCGAAGACGCAAAACGACTTGACAAAAGAAAAAGCGCAAAAAGCTTTATCGGACTTTTTGCGACCGGAGTTTTTGAGCCGAATTGACGAGGTAATTGTCTTCCAAAACCTCGATAAGCCGTCCTTTGAGAAGATTGCCGACTTGATGTTAAGTGAGTACGTTGAGACGCTTGCCGAGCGAGAAATTTCCCTTGAGTACGACCAAGCGGTTCTAGCGTGGCTAGCGGAGAAGGCCTTTGGGGGAAAGAGCGCAGCCAGAGATTTGCGCAACTTGATTCGCAAAGAGGTTGAGGAAAAAATCGCCAACGTGTTAATTAGCAACTATGATAAAGGCGTTAAGCGCCTGAAATTTAGTGTTGCGAATGAAAAGCTGGAGTTGTGCGGAAAAGGCTGAGCTTTTTAAGCAAGTTAGAAGTGCACATCAGGGCGCCGTGAGGCGCCGAAGGCCCCAACGGGG
>JAZQMR010000184.1:0-15865 GCA_045543505.1 Acutalibacteraceae bacterium
CGGCTAAACCCAAAGCAAGATCTCAAACGAGGCACTCCGTAGAACTAAAAGAGGTGGAAAGAATCATGACAAGTGTTTGGATTTTGGTCTCAGCAATGATCGCATTTTTAGTCACATATTTCGCAGGAAAATTCTTCATTCCGTACCTGCACCGGCTCAAATATGGGCAAACAATCCTCGAGATAGGCCCGTCGTGGCACAAGAACAAGCAAGGAACGCCGACGATGGGCGGGCTAATTTTCATTGTCGGGATATGCACAGCACTCATCATTGCGCTGCCGATGTACTATTTCTCGACGGCCCGCGACAACATGCGCCTGCAGGAGCCACCACTTACGACGCTAAAAATCATCGCAGGAGTCTTGATGGCCGCGGCGTACGGAGCGGTTGGGTTCTTGGACGACTACATCAAGGTTGTCAAGAAGCGCAATTTAGGGTTGACGGCGCTGCAAAAGCTTGTGATGCAATTCATCATTGTCGGCTCGTACCTGTCATCGCTGTATTACGCGGAGACAACACTTGGCGGGACCAATGCCACCTCGACGCTGATTCCATTTTTCGGGAGAGTCGACTTAGGCATGTTCTATTGGCCGATTGCGGCAGTTTTGATTGTCGGGATGGTTAACGCGGTCAACTTGACGGACGGAATTGACGGCCTGTGCACCTCGATTACATTTTTTGTCGCGATCTTTTTCATGCTTCTGGCGGGCCTTTTCAGCATGATGAACTTGAGCATCGTGACGGGCGCGCTGATTGGCGGTTGTTTTGGCTTTTTAATTTTCAATATGCATCCGGCGAAGGTTTTCATGGGCGACACCGGCTCGCTGTTCCTCGGAGGGTTGATTTGCTCGATCGCATTTACGATGGATTTGCCGATTTTGCTGCCGATTCTGGGCGTCATGTACGTGGCGGAGATGTTCTCGGTCATGCTGCAAGTGGCGTACTTTAAGGCGACGGGCGGCAAGCGCATATTCAAGATGAGTCCGCTGCACCATCATTTTGAGATGTGCGGCTGGAGTGAGAATAAACTTTGCGTGGTCTTCAACGCCGTGACGATTCTTTTTGGTCTATTGGCGGCGATGTTGGTAGTTTTCGGACTCTGAGTTGAGTCAATTTAAGGAGTCAAGGTATCTTAAGGTCTTTTATTAGGGAGGGGCAAGATGAGCAGCAGTAGCAGAGGCGTGGCGGCGCGCGCGAGGGGCCCAAGGAGAGGCTCGGCGGCGAGGGGGCTGAGCCCGATAAGGAGAAAGCTTAAGGTTTTCTCGATGCGTTCGGGTCTCGATATGCCGTTTTTATTCATCAATTTGGCCATCCTCGTGATTGGCTTGATTATGCTGTTTTCGGCCTCCTATCCGAACGCCTACTACTACAAGCACGGCGACAGCTATTATTTCATTCGCAGCCAGCTGATTTGGGCGATTGTCGGCGTCGTCGCAATGATTTCCATCTCATATTTTGACTATCATCACCTACACAAGTTGGCCGTCCCGGTGCTAGGATTGTCGTTTGTGCTGTTGGTCGTAGTATTATTCATGCCCGTCGTCAACGGCGTGCATCGCTGGATACCCCTAGGCCCCATCGGCTTTCAAGCCTCGGAGATAACCAAATTCGCGGTAGTTTTATCGTTTGCGCACTTCATCTCGCTCAACCTCAAGCGAATGCACACCTTCAAGTACGGCGTCCTGCCGTATGGCCTCATTCTCGCGGTGACGGCGTTTTTGCTCTATCTCGAGCCGCACATTTCGTGCCTAATCATCGTGGTGCTGCTCGCGGGAGGCATGTTGTACATCGGCGGCATAAAGCTGCGATGGTTCGGGCTGGTGCTCGCGATTGCGTTACTTGCGGTGGGGTATGTGGTTTTGTTCACCGACAAGCTAAGTTACGCCAACGGGCGCGTGCAGGGCTGGCTCGACCCGTTCACGAGCAATCCGGATGTGGACACGTGGCAGACCAAGCAGGGCCTCTACGCGATAGGCTCGGGCGGATTGATGGGGCTAGGTTTAGGGCAATCGCGGCAAAAGTATCTCTATGTGCCGGAGCCGCAAAATGACTTCATTTTTTCGATAGTGTGCGAGGAGTTAGGCTTCATCGGGGCGCTCGTGATTTTACTTTTGTTCGCGATGCTCATTTGGCGAGGAATCATCATCTCGATGCGCGCCAAGGATAAATTCGGCACGCTACTCGGCATAGGCCTTACGGCACAAGTGGGCCTGCAAGTGATTTTGAACATCTTCGTCGTGACGAACACGATCCCGAATACGGGCATCAGCCTGCCGTTTTTCAGCTACGGCGGCACCTCACTAGTTATGTTGCTGGCGCAAATGGGCATAGTGTTGTCGATTTCGCGGACCTCGCGGCTGGAGAAAACTTGAGAACTTAAGAAGGAAGATGACTTATGAGGATTATTTTTGCGGGCGGCGGCACCGCGGGACATATAAATCCGGCGCTGGCGGTAGCGGGCTATGTGCGAGAGCAGCAACCTGACGCGCAAATCTTGTACGTTGGGGCCGTCGGAGGAATGGAAGAGCGCCTCGTAAAGCAGGCAGGACTGGAGTTTCGCGGGATAAAAATCTCGGGCTTTAGTCGAAAGCTGACCTTACTCGGCCTTAAGAAAAATGTCACGACGCTGAAGCGCATTATAACTGCGAGTATTGAGTCGCGAAAAATCATCGAGGAGTTTAAGCCGGATATTTGCGTCGGTACGGGCGGTTACGTTAGCGGGCCGGTCTTGCGAAAGGCCGCACAAATGGGTATCCCGGTCATCATCCACGAGCAAAACGCCTTCCCGGGAATCACGACGAAAATGCTTGCCCACAAGGCCGAATACGTGATGCTCGCGGTGGAGCAGGCCAAGAAATTCTTCGACGACAAGTGCAAGGTGGTTATCACGGGCAACCCGGTCCGCAAGGAGGTTATCTCCGCGACGCAGAAAGAGGCCAAAGCCAAGTTGAAGCTCGACGATCGCCCGGTGATTTTGTCCTTTGGAGGGAGCCTCGGCGCAAGAAAAATTAACGAAGCGGTCATTGAGTTAATTGCGGATACGGCCAAGACTGATGCGTTTCAACATATTCACGCCTACGGCCAGTTTGGGCAGTGGTTCTTGCCGACGCTCGAGGACAAAGGTGTACGCCCCTCGGAGCACCCGAACTTGGATATTCGCGAATACATAAACGATATGCAGACTTGCCTCGCGGCCGCCGATTTGGTCATTTGCCGGGCTGGCGCGATAACCTTGAGCGAGCTGCAGGCGCAAGGCAAGGCCTCGATTTTGATCCCCTCGCCGAATGTGGCCGAGAACCATCAGTATCACAACGCCATGGCCCTCGTGAGCAACCGGGCGGCCAGTATCATCGAGGAGAAAGACCTCACCGGTGAGGTTCTCGTGCGAAAGGTCAAAGAGCTCCTTTCGCAGCCGGATTTGTTGCGAGAGTATCAGCAAAATGCGCGCAAAATGGCCATTTGCGACGCTAATGAGAGAATTTATGCTATAATTGAAAAAGTGGGAGTGCCCTCGGCAAGCAGCTGAGCGCCGCGAGGCGCCGAAGGCCCGTATGGCCTTCGGCCATACAAGAGCGCAACGTAGTTGGGCTCTTGTATGCAAAGAAAATAAATTATTTTCTTTGGCCTCGCGGCCGCAGCGGCTAGTCGGAGAGAAACTTCTCGTTAGGGCACTCTCAAGAAAGTCGTCAGTCGACGCGCGATTGCGGCTCACGCGAGCGCCCCTGTGCGCATAGTATGACATCGGTGAAAAGCTGATGAAATACGTGCCGAAAGGGGTGGCGTGGTGGCGAAGTTCTTGATAGAGCACACCGAAAAATTGGCCGGCAAAGTGACGACTCAGGGCGCGAAAAACAGCGCATTGCCGATACTTACATCGACGCTTTTGTGCGACGGAGCTTGCACGATAAACAATTGCCCGGAGCTGTCCGACGTAAGCGCGACGCTTGATATTTTGGAGGGCAGTCTGGGCGCGACGGTCTCGAGAGGGAAAAACACCGCGACGATAGATGCGTCGGGCGCAACGGGGTACAAAATCTCCAAGGCTATGATGTCGAAAATGCGCTCGTCCATACTTTTTCTGGGTGCAATTGCGGCGCGTTTTGGCAGGTCCGAGTTGTGTTTCCCGGGTGGCTGCGAATTGGGCCCTCGCCCGATAAATTGGCATTTAGAGGCACTCTCTAAGATGGGTCTTCAAGTTGATTGCCACGATGGAGTTTTAACTTGCGAAGCTGAGGGTGGGCGACTTCGCGGTGCGAGGATAGATTTGCCTTTACCGAGCGTGGGTGCGACCGAGAATGTAATCTTGGCGGCGACCATGGCAAGGGGCACGACGGTCCTCAACAACGCAGCCAGAGAGCCGGAGATTTGCGACTTATGCGAGTTCTTGACGAAGTGTGGCGCGCAAATTAACGGAGCGGGGCAGTCTCAAATTGAAATAATCGGCATGGACGGCTTGCACGGCGCGCGGCACGACGTGATGCCAGACCGAATTGTGGCAGCGACGTTTATGGTTGCGGCGGCCGCGGTGGGCGGCGAGGTGCTCGTTGAGGAAGTTGCGCCGGCGCACCTGCGCAGCATGGTTGAGGTCTTGCGGAGGAGCGGATGTACGGTTGATGTGAATGAAAATTCCGTGCGGATCGTTTCCGAAGGGGTGCCTCAGGCGTTGGGACGAATTGTAACTGAACCCTACCCGGGCTTTCCGACGGACGCGCAGGCACTTTTCATGGTTTTGGCGGCGGTCTCGCGAGGAGAAACGACCTTTGTGGAAAACATTTTCGAGAACCGCTATAAGCACGCCGAGGAACTCATGAAAATGGGAGCTGACATAGAAATCTCAGACAAAACAGCGGTTGTGCGCGGGGTGAGATGTTTGCAAGGTGGAGAGGTATTCGCGAAAGACCTGCGGGGGGCGGCTGCCTTGACGATTGCGGGCTTGGTGGCGAATGGGCAGACCGTAGTTAATGGTCTTGAGCACCTTGATCGCGGATATGAGGATTTTGAGCGGAAGTTGAGAGATTTGGGAGCGAATATAAGAAGGATTTAATGCTATGGGAAAAAAAGTGGAACAAAAAAAGCGAGTTGCGAAGAAATCTACAAGCACGACGAGGGGGCGGCCAGTGCGCCGCAGGCGATTCTCGCTGACGGACTATCGCATCGGGCGCGTCTTGGTGTACGGGGCGGCCTTCTGCGGGCTATCGGCGCTGTGCCTGTTCCTCTCGTCGACGGTGCTTTTCAGCATAAAGAATATCGCTGTGCAGGGCGACGAAATCTACGAGCCGCAAGTTGTGCTGGAGCGAAGCGGTGCCAAAGTCGGGGATAATTTGCTTTTGCTAAACGCGGCTCAAGTTAGCCAACGTCTGGAGGGCGCATTGCCAGAGGTTGATGAAGTTGTGGTGACGAAAAAGTTTCCCGCTAGGCTCATAATTGATGTTAAGCGCGCGGAGAAGGCCTTCGACGTGGAGCTACCTGATGGAACCTTTGTTTCGATTAGCGGAAAAGGGAAGGTACTAGAGGTTGCAGAGGCGCACGATGAAGAGTTAATTTTGTTGCAAGGCGTGGAGTTAGCGTCTTTTGAAGTTGGCAGCAAAGTCGTTTTCGCGGACAAGCTCATCGAGTCGAGGATTGCAGAAGTCCTTGGGCAAATGAGCGAGCATAACCTGCCCAAAGTGAGCGGCCTAAATTTTAGCGCTAGTTCTGATCTCGTTGTGGATTATGACTATAGAGTGAAAATTCATTTTGGCTTCTACGAGAACATGGATTATAAAATTCGGACGGCAGCAGAAATCATAAATAATAAACTCGGCGCGAAAGAGGCAGGAACCCTTGATCTATCCGAGGTTTCCAAGGAGAATCGCTCGTACTTTACGCCAGAGAGTTAGGTCTTCTTTGCGGGAAAATTTAGGGGAGTGCCATAATGAGGTTCTTTCGGGTTTAGCTGATCCGGCCGCGAGGCCAACGAAAATAATATTTATTTTCGTTGTGTACAAGAGCACAACTACGTTGCGCTCTTGTATAGCTGAAGGCCCTTCGGGCCTTCAGCGCCTCGCGTCCTCCACATGCTTGAGGGTTCTCCAAAAATCCACGAGAGAACGTGTGTACAAACGGTGTTTTTTGTGCGGAAAAAGAAATAATTTTGAATAAATATCTTGTCTTTTTTACATTATTATGTTAGATTAGAATTGGAGTTATTTTAAATGGTGATTTTGACGCAAAAATCATTATAAAACGGGGGTTTTCAGATGGCGTTTGAGTTCGGAAATGATTTTGATAATATAGTAAAAATTAAGGTTATAGGTGTCGGCGGAGGCGGCGGAAATGCGCTCGATAGGATGGTTTCGGCCGGCGTTAAGTGCGTAGATTTTGTTTCGGTTAATACTGACCATCAAGCGTTGCAGAGGTCGAAGGCTTCGCAGAAGATTCAAATTGGTGAGAAAATTACTCACGGTAAGGGTGCGGGCTCTAAGCCGGAAATAGGCCAAAAGGCAGCCGAGGAAAGCCGCGAGGACATTGCTGAGGCGCTAAACGGAACCGACATGGTGTTCATCACGGCTGGAATGGGCGGCGGCACTGGTACTGGTGCGGCGCCGGTTGTAGCGCAAATCGCTCGCGAGAAGGGCATCTTGACTATCGGCATAGTGACTAAACCGTTTGCTTTCGAGGGCAAGAGAAGAATGGAGCAAGCTGAGGCCGGCATCGCGAATTTGCGCGAGCACGTTGACTCTTTGGTTATCATCCCGAACGAGCGCCTGAAGTACGCAAGCGAGCAGAGAATTACTCTCATAAATGCCTTCTCCGTGGCCGACGATGTTCTTCGTCAAGGTGTGCAGAGTATCTCCGATTTAATCCTGCTGCCTGGTCTTGTCAACCTGGACTTTGCGGACGTGACGGCCGTCATGAAGGATGCGGGCTACGCGCACATGGGCGTGGGACGAGCCTCCGGAAAGGACAAGGCCGAGATTGCCGCGAATATGGCGATTTCCAGCCCGCTGCTTGAGACGGCCATCAACGGCGCAAAGGGCGTTATCATCAACATCACTTCGTCGCCGGACATCGGTCTTGACGAGATTGAGGTTGCCTCGACGATGATCGCTGAGCAGGCCGACCAAGAGGCAAATATCATTTGGGGTGCGGCCTTCGACGAGAACATGGACGACGAAATGAGCGTCACGGTGATTGCGACGGGCTTTTCGGATGTGAGTGTGCCGGAGTCTAGCACGAAGTTAGCCTATGCAGGGAAATTCACGAACAACAAAAACGACAAACACCCGATTACTTCTGGCTTGAGCAATGGACAAACCTTTGCCACACAGAGCGAAAATAGCGACTCGATGCGCAAAGAGACCCGCGCCGGACAAGCGGCTAGCTTCGATGATGACGACGATACCTTCTACGACATCATGTCGATTTTTAACCGAAAGTAAATAAGATTATATCGTAATCCCTCAGCATGCGCGAATATGTGTGTTGAGGGATTTTTTTGTTAAAGACTGCTGAACTGCAAAAAAAACATAAGCCACCGCCTTGAGTTTTGGCATAAAGAGTCAAAAATATAATTTGTCATTATCGTTATTGATAAAAACACTTTCTTTTGTTATGATGTAATCACTGAATTAAAGGGAGTGTTTTTATGAAAAAGTTAATGGCGATTTTGTTAGCCGCAGTAATGTGTGTTACTTGTGGCGGTCTGGACTGCAGTGCAGCGAGGGCTAAGCTGTTCTCCAGGATGACGCACAGTAAGTCTTGTGGAAGTTCTTGTAGTAGTTCTTGCAGCAGGCCTCGTGGAAGTTCTTCCTGGTGGCCTTTCAGAAGGAGTTCAAGGAGATCTTCTTCTGGTTCGAGCTGCGGTAGCTGTTCGTCTAGTAAATCGGATGTTATTATAGTGAATAACAACAATAACAATGTGGCGCAAAACAAAAGTGCGGACAAAGAGAAAGAAGTTATCATTATTGAGGATGGTAAAGATAATTCTGCAAAAGCTGTGGTAATTAAGGAGCAGAAAGAAAAAAACGATGATGGCATCATATTTAGCATACTGGTGGCGATCTTCACTGTTTTGTTCGCCTCTGTAACAGGCGCAATTGGATATACCGAGGGTTATAGCGAGGGGCAAAATGAGGGGCTTGGTACATATTATCAACGTAACAAAGATCATGAAGATTGCGTGCATTCTTGGGAGAACTTGAGGCGAGATGTTTTGGAATATTGGACACCAGAGAAGTACAAAAGTACGAAAAAAGCTGTCGTAAAAGAAATTTATGATAAATTTAAAGACTTTGATAAGAAATGCGTGACAGAGCAGTAAAATCTTAGAAAAAACATATCAACAAAAAATAAAAATGCATTTATCCCCCCCATCATGCAGATATGTGATGGGGGATTCTTTTATTAGACCTCTTGCGAAATTAACAGAGTTGTCAAAATTCAAATACCAGCAACCCAAAAAAACGTAGAGAGAAAGGTGTTTTTTCGGTAGAGGTAAGCGTTATGAAAGAATCCGAAATCGCTTAACTACGGTATTTTTGAACAGCTATCTTAATTTCGCAAGAGGACTATTGAGAAAATTATATTTATTAAGGGTGATACAATGAATATTTGCCTTGTGCAACCGCGGTAAAGAGCTTATAATCTTGATAAAAGGCAAGAAATTTTCTTGAAAGGAGCCTTCAGGCATGACCTACACAAACGAAATAGAGAATATGTGCCGAGTAAAACAAGGCCCAAATCATGGTCCAGCGCCGATTCCCGAGGAGGGGAAATGGGTAAAACCGTATCAAATAGAAGACATTTCTGGTTTATCGCACGCAATTGGCTGGTGCGCACCGCAGCAGGGTGCATGCAAGTTGACGCTAAACGTGAAGGACGGTATCGTCGAGGAGGCGCTTGTTGAGACCATAGGCTGCTCTGGAATGACCCACTCGGCGGCGATGGCGGCGGAAATTTTGCCAGGGAAAACCATCTTGGAGGCGCACAACACGGACCTTGTTTGCGACGCGATAAACGTGGCGATGAGGGAGATCTTCAAGCAGCTCGTGTATGGACGGACTCAAACGGCTTTCTCGGAGGGCGGCTTGCCTATTGGAGCTGGCCTTGAAGACCTTGGCAAGGGGGTGCGTTCACAAGTTGGCACAATGTACAGCACGCAGCGCACGGGCGTTCGCTATCTCGAGATGGCCGAGGGGTACATATTGTCGATGGCGCTGAACGAGGATAATGAGGTTTGCGGCTATAAATTTGTCAAGCTTGGAAAGATGCTCGAGGACATTCGCAATGGAGCCTCGCCGAATGAGGCCTTTGAGCGAAACGTCGGCACTTATGGGCAATACGATGGTGCAGTTCGACACATCGATCCGCGCGGCGAGTAGGGGGCAGGATGAGTATGGCGATTAACTTTGAGGGGATAGAACGTCGGATTGATAAAATAAATGCTTGTCTGGAAAAAAACGGCCTAGTTTCGCTCGAGGAAGCAAAAAAATTGTGTGCAAGCTACGGTGTAGACGCTTTTTCAATTGTGAGGAGCGTGCAGCCAATTGCCTTTGAGAATGCTTGTTGGGCATACACTTTGGGTTGCGCGATTGCCTTGAAAAACGGCGCAAAGACGGCATCGGAGGCGGCTAAGTTTATCGGTGAAGGCTTGGAGGCCTTTTGCATTCCTGGCTCCGTCGCGGAGCAGCGTCACGTCGGTCTTGGACACGGAAATCTAGGCGCCATGCTGCTTTGCGAGGAGACGCAATGCTTTGCTTTCTTGGCCGGACACGAGTCCTTTGCGGCCGCCGAAGGTGCGATTGGAATTGTTAGGGCCGCAAATAAGGCCCGCACGAAGCCGTTGAGGGTGATTTTGAACGGCCTTGGCAAGGACGCCGCGTACATAATTTCGCGCATTAACGGTTTTACCTACGTAAAGACCGAGTTTGACCACTTTAGCGGGACTTTGACGGTGCTTGAGGAGAAGGTTTTTTCTAGTGGCGAACGTGCTAAAGTGCGATGCTTTGGGGCGAATGATGTGCTTGAGGGTGTCGCGATTATGCAGCATGAGGGCGTTGACGTGTCGATTACTGGCAACTCGACGAACCCAACGCGTTTTCAGCACCTGGTCGCTGGAACCTACAAAAAGTGGGCCCTCGAGAACGGCAGAAAATATTTCTCGGTGGCGTCCGGAGGTGGAACCGGTCGGACTCTACACCCAGACAATGTTGCAGCAGGTCCCGCATCATACGGATTGACAGACTCTATGGGCCGCATGCACAGCGATGCGCAATTTGCAGGTTCGTCCTCGGTGCCGGCGCACGTCGAGATGATGGGCCTCATCGGTATGGGCAACAACCCGATGGTCGGCGCGACCGTGGCTTGTGCGGTGGCGGTGTTTGAGGCGCTCAACAAAGACTAATGTGAAGTTCGCAAACGAACTTAAGCCGCTGGGCGCCGCGAGGCGCTGAAGGCCCGGAGGGCCTTCAGCCATCCAAGAGCGCAACTTCGTTGGGCTCTTGGACACACCGAAAATAAATATTATTTTCGGTGGCCTCGCGGCACGGCTGCGGCAGCTAGCCCAATGGAAAATTCTCACTTAGGCCCCCCCTCCGCATTATTAGGGACTTATCAAGTCCCTATTTTTGTGTTATCATATGTGAAGAACTGAGCGAGGAAGGAGGCTTTGCTATGAGCGACATGCAGACGATACAATGGTTTCCTGGGCACATGACGAAGGCAAAACGGCAAATTGCAGACAGCCTGAAGCTCATTGACGTTGTGGCGGAGATTGTCGATGCGCGGGTGCCTCAGAGTAGCAGAAACCCGGACTTTGAGGAACTTTTCTCGCGCAAGCCTCGGCTTATAATTTTGAATAAGGCGGACATTGCGGACCAGCAAAAGACGCGGGATTGGATTAACTTTTACAAAGACGAGGGTCTGCAGGCGATTGCGGTGGAGTGCACCTCTGGCAAGGGCCTCAATGCGTTTACCTCGACGGTAAGGAGCCTCATTAGGGAAAAGCTCGAACGGGCGAAGCTCAAGGGCATCAACAAGACCGTGCGTGTGATGATTGTGGGCATCCCGAATGTGGGCAAGTCGTCGCTGATTAACCGCCTCTCCAGGGGCAAGAAGGCCAAGGTGGAGGACCGGCCCGGCGTGACGCGCGGCAATCAGTGGTTCACGGTCGCAGACGGCATCGAGGTGCTGGACACACCCGGTGTGCTTTGGCCGAAATTCGATGACATGAACGTCGGGGAAAAGCTGGCCTTCACTGGCGCGATAAAGGATCAAATCGTCGACACTGAGCAGCTGGCCATTCGACTGCTCGAGTACTTGCGCTTTGAGTACGCTGCGAACCTCATTGAACGCTATAAGTTGGCCGGTTGCGACATCGAGAACATATCCGGGTTCGAGCTTTTGCAGCTCATCGGGGAAAAACGCGGAATGCTCATCTCTGGCGGAGAAATCGACACGAAACGCACCGCAATAATGATCTTGGACGAGTTCCGCAGCACGAAGCTGGGGCGCATAACGCTGGATTGACTTTTGTTTTGGGAGCTAAATTTTTGATGGTGGAAAAAGATTGGTTTTTGTACGAGAAAGAAGCTAAAAATGCAGGCTACTCGGTCGTTTGCGGCGTCGATGAGGCTGGCCGCGGCCCCTTGGCGGGGCCTGTTTTCGCGGCGGCGGTAATCTTGCCGGAGAACACCATGATTGCTGGCATTAACGACTCTAAAAAGCTGAGTGAGAAAAAACGAGAGTTCTTGTATGACGAAATAAAAACAAAGGCTATAGCGTATAACGTCGCCCTCGCGACGGAAAAGGAAATCGACGAAATAAACATCTTGAATGCGACTTTCTTGGCTATGCGGCGGGCTGTGGAGGGCTTGTCGGTACGGCCAGATTTTGCGCTCATCGACGGCAACCGAACGCCGGAACTCAACGTGCCCGCGCGCGCTATTATAAAGGGAGACGCGTTGTCGGCGTCGATTGCGGCAGCGTCGATTTTGGCCAAGGTCGAGCGTGACCGCTTGATGAAAATCTTGAGCGAAAAATACCCGGAGTATAGCTTCGAGAAGCACAAGGGCTACGGGACGAAGCTGCACGTCGAGCTGATAAAAAAGCACGGGCCGTCGGCGATACATAGGCGAAGCTTTTTGCGGAAGATTTTGGGTGAGTGACCATGTTGACGCGGCAGGAAGTCGGCCAAATGGGCGAGGATTCGGCGGCTTTTCACCTCGTGAGGAAGGGCTATGAGGTCGTCGCGAGGAATTATCATAGCCGCTTCGGCGAGGTCGATATAATTGCGAAAAACGAAAAATATCTTGTCTTTGTCGAGGTGAAAACCCGGACAAATGGCGCCGAAGCGCAGCCGAAAGAGGCCGTCGACGCGCTCAAGCAAAAACGACTCGTGAAAACCGCGATGATTTACCTATCCGAGCGCGGGGCGGACCTTCAGCCGCGCTTCGACGTCATCGAGGTCTGGATCGAGAGAAAAATCGGGTCCATCTTGGCCCTAAACCACATCGAGAACGCATTTTGGGGAGTTGACTTTTATGAGGCTTTTTGACTTGCATTGCGACACGCTCTACCGCGCGCTCGACGAGGGCGGTAGCATCGTCGACAATGATTATCACTTGTCGGTGCGCAGGGGCCCACGGGAGGCCGGCTGGGCGCAATGCTTTGCGGTGTGGATTCCCGACGAATACCGCAAGGAGGCGGCATTTTCGCTCTTTCGGCGGGCGAAGGAAAAATTCGATGAGGAGCTGCAAAAGCATTCAAGTCTAATGCGTCAATGCAGAACCGCAAATGATATCGAGGCCGCCCTGAAAGAGCACAAATGCGCGGCGATCTTGACGGTCGAGGGCGGTGCGGCGCTGGCTGGCGAGTTGAGCAACCTTGACTACCTGAGTGAGTGCGGCGTGCGGATGATGACTCTCACATGGAATGACCACTGCGAACTTGGTGGCGGCTCCAGCGCGGCTGCGCCGAACGGACTGACTGACTTTGGAAAGAGCGTCGTGCGTCGCATGGCTGAGTTGTCTATGGCGATTGATATTTCTCACGCGAGTGATGCGCTTTTCTACGATGTGGCCAACGAGGAGAGCGTGCCGTTAGTGGCCAGTCACTCGAACTCTCGTGTTGTCTGCAAGCATAGGCGAAATCTGACCGACGAGCAATTTGATATTATCCGCTCGCGACAAGGCCTTGTCGGATTGAATTTTGCGCGCGACTTTTTGCGCGAGGACGGCACTGCGGCTACGGCTGAGGACATCGTCAGGCACGCGGAGTATTTCCTTGCGCGCGGCGGCGAGAAGACCCTCTGCATGGGCACGGACTTCGATGGCGCAGAGATCCCTAATGATATTACCGGGATTGAGTCGATGTCGGACCTATATGAGCTGTTTTTGCACCACAACTACAGCGAGAGCTTGGTTGAGGGCATATTTTTCAACAATGCGTTTAATTTTTTCGCGAGGCTAGACAAGGCTCGTCGCGGCGTCTAGGTGAGGAGGTCAAAAAATGTCGCTTTACGCGATAGCAGATTTGCACTTGTCGCTGGGCGCCGACAAGCCGATGGATATTTTTGGCGGCTGGGATAATTACGTCGATCGCTTGGAAGAAAATTGGCGAAATACCGTAAAAAATGATGATACGGTCGTGATTGCGGGAGATATTTCGTGGGCAATGCGCCTAGAGCAGGCTTATCAAGATTTTTCGTTCATTGAGGTGCTTCCGGGCAGGAAAATTTTCCTCAAAGGTAATCACGATTATTGGTGGTCGACGCGTAAAAAAATCGAGGACTACTTGCGTGCGAATAATTTTAATTCTATTTCGATATTATTTAACTCGGCCGAGGTCGCTGGGGAGTTTGCCGTTTGCGGTACGAGAGGCTGGTCGTATGACTGCAGCTCGCAGGAGGATATCAAAATTTTAAACCGCGAAGTTGGCCGTCTGACGATGTCAATAGAGGAGGCAAAGAAAACCGGCCAGGAGGTTGTGGCGTTTTTGCATTATCCGCCGGTTTTCTCGGGCTATGAGTGCGCCGAGATCCTTAATGTTTTGCAAAAGTACGACATAAAAAAGTGCTACTACGGTCATCTACACGGCCGACAAGTGGCGCGAAAAGCCATAACCGGCACCTACAAAGGCATCGAGTTCCACATGATATCCAGCGACCAAGTTGACTTTAGGCCGGTGCTGGTTTTGTGATGAGAAAAATCGGTTTGCGATACAATGAATGTAGGTGTTACAAAATTTGCGAATGCAGAATAAAAAATAAACCGCACATTTAGTGCAGTTTCTGTTGATGAATCATTTCACAACTACTTCAACAAATCCGCCATCCCGTAGAGCCCCGCTGGCTGGCTTATGATAAATTTTGCAGCATTTACAGCGCCTACCGCGAAGATTTTTTTAGACTGCGCGGAGTGAGAAATCGTTAGGACCTCGTCCTTTCCGGCAAAAGAAACCTCATGCTCACCGACGATGGCGCCGCCGCGAATGGAGTGAATCCCGATTTCGTTGTCGCGCCTGGCCTGGCGATGCTCATGACGATCGTAAGTGTACTCGTAATTTTTCATTTCGGTCGATTTAATCGCATCGGCAATCATCAGGGCCGTGCCGCTTGGGGCGTCGACTTTTTGATTGTGATGCCTCTCGATTATTTCAATGTCAAAGCTTGCACCCAGTGCCAAGGTAGCCTTTTTCGCAAGCTCAATCAGGAGATTTATTCCGATGGACATGTTGCCGGAGAAAAAAATCGGAATCAGCTTGGATGCCGCCCTAATTTTATCGACTTGCGCTGCACTAAAGCCCGTCGTGCAAATGACAAGCGGCCTTTTCTTGTACGTTGCAAAGGTTAAGAGCGGCTCAAGCAGCTCAGGGTTGGAAAAATCAATGATAACGTCCGCGTCGACGTTAATTTTTCCTGGCGTCGCAAAGGTCGGAAAAGTGTCGACAGGCGTCGAGTTCTTGCTAATGCCGGCAACTACGCAACAATCGCCCCTATCTGCGACGGTGCGAACCACAGCGCGCCCCATTTTGCCGCCAGAGCCGCTCAAAATAATCTTTGTCATTTTACACTTCCTAACTGAGGTTTATTTGCACACGAGGCCAAAATTCTTCATCGAGTTAACCAATTTATTTTTATTTGACTCCGTCAAAGTGCTCAAAGGTAAGCGACATCTTCCACATTCAAAGCCAAGCTTATTTATAGCCTCTTTGACCGGAATTGGGTTAACGTCGCAGAAAAGTAAATTCATCAGCTCGTTGGCACGTAGGAATAACTTTCTAGCCTCGTCGAGGTTGCCACTAAAATATTGCTCGTGAATCTCGTGGCATTCGCGCGGACAGACATTCGCGAAAACTGAAATCACTCCGAGCCCACCAAGTGATAAAATCGGGAGAATTTGGTCGTCGTTGCCGGAGTAAACACCGAGATTCTCGCCGCAAAGCGCAATCGTCTTCGCGATCGCGGAAAGGTCTCCGTTGGCCTCCTTTGTGGCCACAATGTTCGGATGCTTCGAAAGTTCAAGGTAGGTCTCCGGCTGAATCGAAACGCCGGTGCGCGACGGCACGTTGTAGAGGATTATCGGCAAGTCGACGTTGTCAGCGATGTGGGTATAGTGCTCGATCAGGCCCTTTTGCGAGGTCTTGTTGTAGTACGGCGTGACAACCAGAAGCGCGTCCACGCCGAGCTCCTGCGCCTGACGCGACATCTCGATGGCGTGCGCGGTGTTGTTGCTGCCCGTGCCTGCGATGACCGGGACCATGCCGGCGACCTTCTCGACGGTGAACTTAATCACAGCCGCGCGCTCGTCGTCGCTCATCGTGGCCGACTCACCCGTCGTTCCGCAAGTGATTATCGCGTCGGTTTTGTTCTCGAGGTGAAACTCAA
>JAZQMR010000185.1:0-5285 GCA_045543505.1 Acutalibacteraceae bacterium
TACGGGCCTTCGGCGCCTCGCGGCGCCCAGTTGCGTATTTATGGCTCTCCCGCACAAAGAGGAACATACAGATTAAATCTCTTTAATGACACAACAGACCAACAAAGCTAATTTGAAGATTAATCCGAGTTGAGCTATACTTGATGTAACATTGACGAAGGGGAAAAACTATGAGGATTGCACTGTTTTCTGACACATATTTGCCGGAGATAAACGGCGTCGCGATACACGTTGCCGCGCTGAAGGAAGGCCTGGAGGCGCTTGGTCACGAGGTTCTTGTGGTGACGACCACGCCAAAAGATAAAACCAGCTTCGACAGCAACGGCGTCTTGCATTGTCCGAGCATCCAGCTGAAAAAAATATACGGCTACGGGCTCTCCATGCCGATAAACATGAGACAATTTAACATAATAAGGAAATTCAACCCAGATGTTATCCACATTCACACGGAGTTTGGCATCGGACTTTTCGGCATACTCGTCTCGAAACTGCTGCGGCGGCCGGTCATTTACACGCTGCACACCATCTACGACGACTACGTCTACTATGTGGTGCCTCGGCCGCTCGTCAAGACTGGCCAGCGCGTTTTCTACAAATACATAAAATCGCTGTACAAGCGCGCCACCGTCATCACTGGCCCATCGCCGAAGAGCCTTGAGTATCTAAACAACGCCGGCCTTCACAGAAATATCGAGATAATTCCGAACCCGGTTGACGTCGAACGCTTTTCGCTTGAGAATGTCGAGCGCGAGGATGTCGCGCAAGTCCGAAGCAAGTACAACATTCCGAATGATGCTTTCGTTGGATGCATAGTTTCTCGCGTTGGTAAGGAGAAAAGTATTGATGTTTTGCTCGACTATATCGCGTCGTACGCAAAGAAAAATGAAAAATTTAGATTTTTAATTGTTGGCGACGGCCCGGCAAAAAAAGACCTCGAGGCACAAGCAAAACGCCTCGGAATAGACAAGGCTGTAATCTTCACCGGCAAGGTGCCAAACAGCCAACTGCTGCCATACTACGCGGCCTGCGACGTTTTCCTTACGGCCTCGCTCTCCGACACAAACTCCATCTCGATGCTGGAGGCAATGTCCATGGGGCTGCCGATAATTCAGCGCGAGGACGTCATCAACAAGGGGCAAGTCGTCGAGAATGTCAATGGTTTCATCTTCACCGACGAGAGCACCTTTGGTGAGAAGCTAGACCTTGTCTACAACATGAGCGCCGTCGACCGTGTCGAGCTCAGCAAGCGTGTCCGCAACAGCGTGATTCAGAGCAACACTAAAAATAATATGGCTGCCAAAATTGTTAGCGTCTACGAGAATGCCATCGATATTTTTTGAAAAAATTAAGCGATACATAGATATGTATCGCTTTTGGTTTATTTTTTGTTTTTAAACAATGTTGCAGCCATCAGTAATCGTAGCGTGACCAGGAACATTATCAATAAATTTGTCCTGATGAATTTCTGAAATTACTTGTTCTTCAGCCTCTTCTGGAGACATACCAGAGGCCACTAACTCTTCATAGCGTTGTTGCGCTTGTCGATTAGCGTTAGCAACTGCATCTACCATTTGATTATTATTGTGTAGATGAACTGTTTGAAATCTTCCATCTGGAGTTAACGTGGTCATGGAAACGTTCTCTATTATATCTGCGAGCGCGTTTTCTAATTCTTCTAAGTTTTTATACTGAGATAAATCTGGTGCGCTGTAAACTGCAAACTTCCACTGTGGTGGTTCTTGGGCACAAGTTAACATTGGGGAAAAGGTTGTTGCTGAAAGAACAGCTAAGCTCGCCAAGTTTTTTGAAAAGTTAAATTTGTTTTTTTGCATATAATGCAACTCCTTTATTTGTTGATATTGCTTTTTATTTTAAGAAATAAAGAGGAGGCTGTCAAGTCAATTTATCACATTTCTGCTAATCTGTTTTTAGACATTCTAGCAAAAAGTTTCCCGTTCCAAGGAAGGAGAGAGGCTTTTTTCTATTTATCCTTATTTGAAGCTGGACCAAGCCTTTGTGCAACGTCAGCAACGACTCTAAATATAGTTAAAAATACTACAGGAATGCAGCAGAAAAAATTAAACAAGCAGCTGAAATCATCAGAATCGTTTTGCGACAGCTCTCTCTCTTGTGCTGACTGAGCAGATACAATTGTCTGTTTAGCTGAAAAGTCGCCACTTACTTGGGCATTAGCACAAAAGTTAGCCCCAAAACACCCAATTGAGACTGCCAAACTTATGGCTACAATCTTTCTAAAGATATTTTTACCTATAAACTTTGCTTTGATGATGTTTTCTCTCACCGACGATATCTCCTTAATTTATGAATGTTGGTCTTGATTATATCCAAGAGGGAATATATTGTCAAGGAAATTTGTCAAGTTTTGTCGAATGGCTTTTCGTAGATTTAATGAAAAATTTTCTGCCTAAATTGAGGTGCAGGAGTGGAGAATCGGTTGAGAAGCGCAGTTTTTTGATGTATTTCATCATAGGCTGTTGGAATGTTACTTTTTCATTTTAATTGGAGATTCTCCTATGCTAGGCTGTGCCATCAATAACATGTTATAATAAAGTAAAAAACGGAAATGAACAACGAGTTGCAACAGCACGATATAAGTGACAACGGCTGGTAAAAGATCAAGCCGCACCCAATTGGAGAAAAAGGAAAGCGAGGAGGAAATGCAAAGGATACTTGACAATTCATAAACGGCTTATTCTGGATTTTACGTACAGAAAAGCTCGCAAAAGAAACGATTTCGAGCACGAGGCCACAAGTAAACCAAACGTTCTATTCCACGCGGATTAGTTTTACACCAATCTGCAGGTGAACTAGGCGTGGTTTTGCACTCGTACTTTAGGTACATCCCGTTTCATACCGCCACGCAATAAGCTATTGAATATTTTGGCATTGCTAATGTTGCAATATTGTATAAAAAAGTGACCAGCACCAAACTAAAAACGCAAGGTGCTGATTACTTTAATGCAAATAACTTAGTTTTTACTAGCGTCTGGCTAATCTTTGAAGGCGCGCATTTTCAGGGAAGATTTCTGCCGCAAGCGAAACCGGCATTACCGGAGCATTGACCCTACCAGCCTTTAAGTGTTCCGCCCAGTCGCCAAATGTCGGAGCGCTCCCTTCTTCACCTACAGGCACTAGCGCACCTGGCTCCGCAATTTCGTTTGCGTGTGCTTCACAGTAAGCAATCAGCCTTTTCCTTTCTGAGTCCGATATATTTGTCAACTGAACATTGTCACCGTGGCAGTTTATTCCAAACCCTCCAGAAACATTATTCATATCATTTACGTCTATTTTCTCTTTCATACCTTTTTCCACCTTTCTAAAAATAAAATTTAATGTACATGCTCGTTGCAACAAAGCAATCAGCAGTTTGTTGGCTTGCTGATACGTACATTATACAAGCACTTTGTAAAAAAAAGTCAACATTTTTCCTGCTTCTTGGCGACGGAAAATTGTTACTTAGAGCTATTTGCCATACTCTATCGTTCATATCCCGTTTTTGAAATTGCAACTTACATCCATTTGACCATCTTTGTAAAGTTCCATCGCTATTTATCTCCAGCGGCTGAACCATGTTCAGCGTGCCAGTTATTCCGCCACCTTCAAAATTCACGTTTTTCAACGTGTAATAGTGCATGTCGATATCGCAGCCGGCGTGCAGCGTGTTTTCGGCGTAATTTTCCCAAGCTTGACCGCTTTGTACATATGTCCATTTTGTCGTATATATAATGTCAGACTCGCTTATCTGCGCCAGACCGTGCAAAGTTATGCCTCTTCCGCGTAAGAACGCTAATTGTTCGCTCAAAACCATAGCGCGGCTTTGGCCTGTGCGGCCACGCACCATCGAACACAGCACGCCGTTGGTTAGATCAAGAGAACCATTATAAATCGCCAATTGTCCGGATTCAAGCTGAATGTAATTGCTGTTGTTGTTCCAGGCAACACGCACACTGTAAGCGTTTTGCGTGATTTTTGTCGAGAATTCCGAATCGTCTACTTTTTTAGAGACTTCCGCGCTAATCTCGCTTGCAGTCTGGGTTAACGCCGTTTTCGTAGCATAAGTACTCGACGCTGAATTTTTGGTTAAATATGTTTCTGAAATTGTGATTGAAAGTTGCCCATCAGCGAACTGAAAAGCTTGTGTTACGCTAGATTCAACGTTATTTATCGTATCCGTAACGCTTTGTTTGTACTCTTGAGAAAGGCTTTCTGCCTCAACAGAACTGGCTTTGATAAGGCTCCGTTGATTGTTTCAGCGGTGATAAAGTCAGCAACAATCGCGCCATCCATCGTCATTGCTAGCTCAAACGGGCCATTTATTCCGGTTGAATTGTAACCAAGCCCAGATAAATTCCAGCGCCAAACCTGTTGCGCGCTGTTCATGTCAGGAGTGTCCATGATAAAAATTTCTTGAGGTTTTTCAGACGGATGAAGCACAACGTAACCACCGGAATTGCCCGTAATTAGCTGTGCTGCGTTGATTATTGCTTGCTCGAGGGCCGTTGTGGTCTCCTCATCAGCACCTAAAATTGCTTTGACCGGGCTCATCATTTGGTAGTACGCGGTGGTTATGTTTTCAATGTCGGATGTGCCTACAAATGGCGTGCCAGCTAGAATTTTCGAAATTACCAGCGCTCCATTTCCGGTTGGTCTTGTGTCTTCGATGAAATAATCCAAAAGGTCGTAAAAGATATGGCGCGCATAGAAAACTGGATTGCCGAGCATATCGACATCAGAATTATAAACTCTATCCTCACACAACGGACACACAAGTTGAAGGATGGCATCCTATCTTTAAAATCAACAAAAGTTTAATTGTGATGGCTAAACGTGAATTCAAAAACACGGTCTATACCTTGCATTACAAACACACATTTTCCTTTGTCACGCCTCGTCAACTGTTGGAATCTGAAATTTTTAACATAAGATATAAAACAACAAACGATATCCACACTGTTGCAGAGAGACTTCGTTACTACAGACACAAAAAAGCTTTGCGACAAAAAGATGTGGCAAAGCAAATTGGCGTAAGCGCCAGTACGTACATGAGCTATGAGGATGTAAATAGGGAGCACTACCCGATAGAGGTGTTGAAGAGGATAGCCGCCTTTTATGAGGTTAACGTAACCGAGCTTATGGACGAATACCATTTGTTTCTTTATCGTGGACAAAGCCTACAGCTTAAAAAGCTAATTAACGACTCAAAACTGACCCAAAAAGCCGTTGCGAAAAAATTGAATGTTCACGCGAAGACCGTTGCAGCTTGG
>JAZQMR010000186.1:0-1514 GCA_045543505.1 Acutalibacteraceae bacterium
CCCTACGGGCCTTCGGCCAGCCCAACACTCAACAAAGTTGAGTGTTGGGCCACACCGAAAAGAAATAAAAATTTATTTTCGGTGGCCTCGCGGCCGCTGCGGCTAAGCCAAAAGAAAGATCTCAGTTTAGGGCTCTTTGCCCTCAAGTAAATCCGGTCGTTTCTGTCTCGTCCGAAGTAAGGATTGTTCTTGGCGCCACTTCTCGATTTTCGCGTGGTGCCCCGACAGCAAAATCTCCGGCACTGCTCGGCCCCGCCACACCGCCGGCTTCGTGTACTGCGGATACTCCAGCAGGCCGTTGTAGTGGCTTTCCTCTTCGAAGCAAACATCATCTGATAGGACCCCAGGCACAAGTCGACTTACCGCATCGGCCAAAATCAGCGCAGGCAACTCTCCGCCCGTCAGGACAAAGTCCCCAATGGAAATTTCCTCGTCGACGAACGCCTCGATAAAGCGCTCATCCACGCCCTCGTAGTGACCGCAAAGGATGGCCAAATTCTCGCAGCTTGTCGCGAGTTCCTTTACCTTGCTCTGCGTCAAGACCGGACCTTGTGGCGACATATATATAAGTTTTGGCCGCTTCCCAAGGTCCTCGCACAGGGCCTCAAAGCACGCGGCAATGGGCTCGGCCATCATTAGCATGCCCATCCCGGGGCCGTAGGTCGTGTCGTCCACGCGGTTATGCTTATCATATGCAAAATCGCGAATCTGGTGACACACCACCTCGAGCACGCCCTTCTTTTGCGCTCTACCGATTATACTCTCGCGCATCACGGCGTTGCACATGTCCGGGAAGAGCGTTAAAATGTCAATCCTCATCGTCGAAAAATCCCTTCAGCGGCCGTATTTTCATAAAGTTGTTGTCGACATCTACCTCGCAAATAACCTCATCGATGACCGGAATTAGATAATCCTTGCCGTCGTCGCTCGTCACTTGATAAACATCATTCGCACCAGTCTTCAGCACATCCGTCACCTTCCCGTAGCAGCGATTCGTGTCGACATCAAATACGCCTAGTCCCAAGATGTCCTGAATAAAGTGCTCCCCCTCGGACAATTCTACATCGTCCCTGTCCATAAAAAGAACCTTCCCGCGCAACAACTCCGCCTTCTCTATCGAGTCAATACCGTCAAGGCGCATCAAAACAATGTTCTTATGTACCTTCGCGGACAAAACTTTTATTTTCTCTTCGCCCGATGAGCCTAAATATAACTCCTCAAACTCGCAAAGAAATTCTCCATCGTCGCACCACGGGTCAACTTTTACGTCTCCCTTTAGGCCGTGCGTTGAGACGATTTTTCCGACCTCTAAAAATCTTTTTCTCAAACCAAATCTCCTCCCTCAAGCCTTATGCAAAACAAAAGGACGTACCAAAAAATACGCCCTTCTTGTAGGAGTGCCTTGATTGATAGCTAGCCGCTGCGGCCGCGAGGCCAAAGAAAATAATATTTTCTTTGTGGCGCAGCACTCAACTCCGTTGAGTGCTGCGCTGGCCGAAGGCCCTGCGGGCCTT
>JAZQMR010000187.1:0-14398 GCA_045543505.1 Acutalibacteraceae bacterium
TTCACTCGTCTTTCTCTCCCGCATTTCGGGCATTTAAGTTTTTTATTCATACTTCCCTCTTACACCGTGTATCGGATTTTAGCAATGCCTAGAAAAATGTACGATCAATTAAAAAAGTGGAACGTCCAGGTCTTTTTTAGTGAGCGATGCAGTGTTTATCGTGATTTTATAACACCAAAATGTCTAATTCAAATAAAATCAGAAACACATTTAATCGAAATTAACAACTTTCCTCAAAGACACTGTTTGAAAGATTTAGACGAAAAAACTGCTGTGTTTCTCGAACAATCGAAATGATTGATTTGACTGTGGCTGTTCATGTCAATAAATCTATCGATGTAATTATTTAGTTGGCACTCCCCATATCCTCGTGGACAAATTTGTTTTTTTGCATAGATGCAAATCTCCTTTTTGCTCGATTTTGATATCAAGTGTGTATTTAATTTTATGACAAATATTCTTGAAAAAGAAAATACCCAAGCTCAATGAAAAGCCTGGGTATTTATGAAACCAAAAGAGTTGCTACTTACCAAAAGGATTAAAGGAAGATAGCGCGTTACCAATAAAGCTTAAGGTTCCTCCCAAAAAAACGTTTCTTTGTTGCGGTGTGGGTGGATTTAATGGAGCAATATGAAGCATTGGCTGTTGTTGCTGGTTATTGTTAATTAGATTGTTGTTATCTTGTTCGTTTGTCACTTCTTGAATTTCATCAATTTGATTATTATGAATTAGATTGTTATCATTCTGGATCTCTTCAATTTGATTATTATGAATTAGATTGTTATCATTCTGAATCTCTACAATTTCTTGAATTTCATCTTCGTTACCATTGTTTGTAGGCGCCGGTGGCGTATATGGTTGAGAAAAAAAGGCTATATTTTCTTCCATTATACGATGTAGATTTTGCTGCATTTCAGAGAGCTCTTCTTGATTTCGCCTAATTTGTTCTGTTTGCTCGTCAATAGCGATTTGAAGCTGGGCAAATTTGTCTCTCTGTCTATTTTGTTCTTGTGCAAACTCAAAATAGCCGTCCAACAAATGGTTTGGGGCATTATATTCTAAAGCACGCGCGTCTTCCATATACCCGAGCATGTCTCCATTCCCTGGGGTAAGCCACAACAATCTATTTTCGAAATCTGTCAGCTCTTGCTCATCGACATCAAGCTGTCGCAGCATAATACGGGCTAGGGATTCTAAGCGTGAAATCTCATCCTCAGCCCAGTCCACATATTCGCCAGCTCTTTCCATGTCATAACGTGGTGGTTCCTGGGTTGGTGGTTGTAAAGCAGCTTCCACTTGGTTATATCTCTCAGTTACTTCCCTAAATCCAGAAAACCAACGTTGATTATCTAGTCTTGTGTTATAATCTCTTATCCGCTCTCTGAGATAACCTACCTTGAATCGTAATTGAAAGGCATGAAGTACATCCTTAGAATCATAATTTCTAGGCCTCATAAGGTGCGATTCATATGCCTTCGCACGGTCCCATCCTTCTGCGCCGTTAGGATCGTATTCATAATAACCATATTTACGCCCCACCAACGCACGAGTCTCCTCTGTCCTCTCATGTATTGAACCCATCAGGATCTCTGCATCTAAGGCAAAAAACGCAGCGGCATATACAACATTATTGGCGTTGCACCAGGCACCCCAAGACGAGAAATTCCCTTTGCCTGCGGCGATAGCCGCTTCAACTTCCTCATCGCTTAAATTGCGCTGCCGTTTCTCTTTTGGTTCGTTGTTTTCTGTCGTTGGCTCGCTAGCTACGTTTGGAGAACTATTGGCAGGTTGATCTTGTGCAGGAGTCATTTGTTGCGCTACAGGAGCACTATTAGCTGCAGGCCCGCTGGTTCTTGCTGCCAAGAGTTGCTCAACCGTGTTGCCTTGAGAATTCGCTGTGTTACTTACACTGCCCACTGCCGTTGACTCCTCAACCTGGAGCTCTTTTTTTAGTTGTTTTTGGGCATCGAATTCTCTCGTTTGAGCATTAACGATATTACCACCGTTAACAGCCACCACCAATCCACACGCAATCAGCTTTTTAGTTGCGCTGTTACAGACGGCCTTGATGTCCTCATGGATGAATTTGTTTTTTTTGCATATATGCACTTCTCCTTTTTTGTTTGATTTTGATACTTATCATATAACATAAACTAAAAAAAGTCAACCTCTTATTGTGACGAACTGCACCAAATAAATTGAAAATTTATA
The DNA here is from genome assembly GCA_045543505.1 of Acutalibacteraceae bacterium. GTDB lineage: Bacteria > Bacillota > Clostridia > Oscillospirales > Acutalibacteraceae > CAG-557. Next base: position 2,212 of record JAZQMR010000187.1, read on the forward strand.
TAAAAAGCCGAAGGCACACTCCAGCCCTCAGCTTTTATTTTTTTTCGACGAGCAACCTTTTTAGATCATCCATGAGACTGTCTATGTCATCAAAATCCCTATAAACGGCGGCAAAGCGAACATACGCCACCTTATCAATGTCTTTAAGCGCTTCCATAACGTACTCTCCAATGTCGCTGGATTTAACCTCCTTGAGCATCAAGTTTTGAATCTTTTGCTCGATTTTATCAGCGCTCGACTCAATCGTAGCCACAGAAATTTGCCGCTTCTCGCAGGATTTCAACATACCAGCTAACACCTTGGAACGATCGTAGGCCTCACGGGACTTGTCCTTCTTTACGACGATTATCGGCAACGTCTCGACCATCTCGTATGTAGTAAACCTCGCGTTGCAATTGGCGCACTCTCTACGACGGCGTATCTTGGTGCCATCGTCAATCGGCCGCGAGTCAGTTACCTTGCTCTCCTCAAAGCCGCAATAGGGACACTTCAACGAAACCGCTCCCCTCACTACGAAAAAACTTCCTTGCTTGATGGTCGTGCGATCGCCCAAACCAAAAGCAAAATCATCCATATTATAGCACAAATAAGTAAATTCAACCAGCTAGCTTCGAGCTGGTTGTGGCCGATTTAAGCGCTTTCTTTTGGCTTATCCGCGCGGGCCGCGAGGCCAAAGAAAATAATATTTTCTTTGTAGCGCAGAGCCCAACTACGTTGGGCTCTGCGCCAGCCGAAGGCCCTACGGGCCTTCGGGGCCTCGCGGCGCGCCCTGGGCTTTGATCAAACCTCTCATTCAATCATAAAGGTCATATTTAAACTTGCGTTGGAGTGATGTGATTTTCCTTGGCCTGACGCAAGAGATATCTGTACCGGGCATTGAGGGCCTCGCGCTGATAGATACTCGCGTCGATTAAATCCTCATCATCCTCCATCTCGAACCACATATCGGTGCACTTCATCTGCGAATAAATCTCCCGCAATTCGCGGAAAAAGCGTCTTCTTTTGGCGTTCAATATGGCCTCTTGCGGATCTCTAACTCCGAAAATCTCCTTCATCGCATTCATATTTAAACCTTCCTCTCAAATCAAACAACTTGATTTTAAATTCTGATTCACCTATTCATATGAGATATCATGACCACTTATTCTGAGGGTTATTCAAGTATTAACCAAAAATGTAAAATTTTAACTATAAATCTAGGCCGGAGCGAAATCGATCTTGCCGGAGGAAACATCCGCTGCCAAAACCTTGATATTGATGTCGTCTCCAATCGACATCGAGGCACCGCACTTCTTATTCACAAAACTCATAATTCCATCGAACTCGAAGCCATAGCCAGGGAAATATTCCACACTCACAAAGCCTTCAATTCCATTCTCGAGCTCCACAAAAATCCCTGTCTGAATCGCACCACTAATCTTGCCAGCGAAGACCTCACCGATGTGCGCCTGCATAAACTCCGCCATGTAGCATTTTTCGGCATCGCGCTCGGCCTTCATCGCCCGAATTTCACAGCTCGAACTCTTTGCCGCCGCGTCCTTGACGAAACTCTTATAAGCCTTTTCTATTTTCTTTGGCGACGTACCGCTTACCAAGTCCGATAAAATCCGATGAATCGCGGTATCTGGGTAGCGTCTAATCGGCGAGGTGAAGTGACAATAATCCTCGAGTGCCAGCCCGAAATGTCCCAGAGGTTGCTCGAAGTATCTCGCCTTTGACATTGACCGCAAAACTTGATTCGACACGATGCTACTTATATTTGTGCCCTTTATCTGCTCCAGAATATCCGAAATATCCTTAACTTTCAGGCCTTGTCGAATTCTGTAAGCCTTGAGGCCGAAAAGCGAGATCGTCTGTGCCAAAACGCTTATTTTCTCTGGTGACGGCATCTCGTGCACCCTGTATACAAAGGGTATCTCGGCGCTTTTCGCATATAGGGCCGCGGCCTGGTTGGCCATAATCATGAACTGCTCGATCATCTCTTCAGCCGCGCCGCGAGTCCTCTTTTGCACATCCACGCAAGTGCCATTCTCGTCGAGTTTAAACCTTGCCTCGACGCTTTCTAGGTTCATATTGCCGCGTTTTTGAGCATTTTCTTGCAAGACCTTCGACAACTCAAACGCCTCGAGCAAAGCCGTCTCAACTTGCGCGTATTTTTTCTTTACCTTGCCAGGAGCCTCACCAGAAAGAATGCCATTAACTTCACGATAAACACCCCTAACCTTTGAATTTATCACGCTTTTTCTAAACTCAAATTTCTTCAGGTTGCCTTTTTTATCGATATTCAAAATCGCGGAAAAAGTTAATCTATCTTGGCCGGCCGTAAGCGAACAAATGCCGTTGGAGAGCTCTTTCGGAAGCATCGGGATAACCCTGTCGGCAAAGTAAACGGAGGTGCCACGCTCAAGGGCTTCCTTGTCGAGGTGAGAATTTGGTCGCACATAATGAGAAACATCCGCGATGTGCACGCCCAATGTCCAACCGGTTTTCATCCTTTTCACCGAGATCGCATCGTCTAAATCCTTGGCATCTTCGCCGTCTATCGTAAAAATCAATTCATTTCGCAAGTCAAGTCGAGTGTTTATTTCGTCGTCGGTAATCCTTAACTTAGACAATTTTTTAGCTTCCTTAAGGGTCAGGTCGTCGAAGACCGTGGGGATGCCAGCCGTGTCTATGATCGCATCGGCGCAGACCCGCGCCACTTGAGATTGCCCGTAAACTTTGATAACTTTCGCGAAAATCTTCTTGCTATCCTTCTCCGTAAATAGCTTCACTAGAACTTTGTCGTCGCTTTTGACGCCCCGAGTCTTATTTTTCTTCACCGGGATGCTGTATCTGTAACCCTTATCCGCGAGGAATTCTGCACCCTTCTTGGTACGAACAATTCTTCCGGCTAAAACTCGGCTACCCTCCGAGACAATCCGCTCAACAACGGCATTTTTCCCTCGAGGCGAGTCGGTCACTCGATTCAGCATAACGATATCGCCGAGCATACACTTTTTACTTTTCTCTATCGGGATGTAAAAGTCGTCCTCGCCGCCAAAGAGCGGACTTGCAAAAACGCAACTTCGAGTATGAGATATAATCTTCGCGGGCACGAAGCCGCAAGCCTTTGGAGAAATTAGCTTATCTCGTTTAGTCAAGATGAGTTTTGCCTCGCCGATAAGCTCCTCGACCGCTACATTAAAGGCTTTCATATCGGTCAAGTTCAGCTCGTTGTAGACCGTTTTTATCGGCACGGCGCAAACTTGTGAGTTGATGTAATAAAGTAGTTCATTTTTTAGGTCGTCCAAGAAATATCCCTCCTCGCAAAAGCGCTCTCAGACAAAGCAACCCCCATCACACAACGCGTGATGGGGGCGAATCCACAAACGGTCTCCCCCATTGTTTTGCTCCGGGTGAGTTTCTTATTCCGTTTAAAAGTAGGACTTGTAAAAAAACTTACACAAAGAACATTACTGCATTGAGTGCGACTACCAGCAGGAAAAATCCGACTGCGATGAATTTTGTCCAACGCTCGAGGAATACATCCAGGGAGCGCGACTTATTTCTCGTGTAGTAAGTGTCCTTGACAGCGGCAGAGTCACCGGCGTTATGCTGATGTCCCTCCTGAAGCAACACGACCAAGATAATTGCGACGGCAAAGACCATTAGCGCGACTCCGATGATCATTTGAGTTGTATCCATGCTAGGTACCTCCTGCGATTTCGTTAAATTTTAAATTTATGATATCACACCGAACAAGCATTTGCAATACAAAAATTAAAAAAAAATTCTGCTTCCTGTGTAAAATGAATACAAAACTTTTTGCGCGATATTTTTTCCTGTACATTCTCGTAACGCCCGCGCATAGAGCTCGAGTTGCCGGCCGTATTGCTCGCGCAAAACCTGTTCTGAAGCCGTTTTGTCCGTCTTGTAGTCCACAAGTATAAGCTCGTCATCCTCCTCGAAGATGCAATCTATCGCGCCCTGCAGCATGACTTTCTCCGAGGCAAACTCTGGCTTTAACTCCGGCACAACTTCAGAGGCATCAATATTCACAGCAAAGCGATACTCTCGCACAACGCTCGGCGAAGCTAAGATTCTCGTGCATAGGTCGCTATCCAAAAAGCGCTTAATCTGCACTCTGTCAAGGGCCTCAGCTTGCTCCGCCGTGAGGAAGTTTCGCTCCAACAACGATTTTATCTCGCTTTCCAGGTCGAGCTGCGCTTTTCTCAGGTCGACAAACTGCATAAAGGCATGCAAGGCGGTTCCTCTTTGCGCCGCGGTCAAGCTTCTCTCTCCCGACAAGAACGCCGGCCGCCTTGAGAAATCAAATTTTACCTCCGGTGAGCCTCCAGAAATTAACTCTGAAACCGTAACCTTCGCAGGTATTTTAGCTAGCTCATCGTACTTGTACTCGAAGTTTATTCTCTCTTTAATTTTCTCCAAAAGCGCCTCGTCTATGATTTTTTCCGCAGTCGCGCAAGGAGATTTTTCTTCAAGTGAGGGCTCTTCCTGCGGCTTTACAAGGTCAATATGAATTGGCGTCTCGTCGCGCACAACGACCTCTGGCAACACGCCCGCAATTTCTCGAAGTTTCACGCCGCTTGGGTGTCGCAAGGCGCACATTAGCAGCCAATCCGAAAAGCTATTTGCCGCGCCCACCACGAATGGCGAGATGGTTTTGTCGTCGGTCACTTGCGCGCCCAAACGGCTTAGCGTCGAATCGGCATTTTTCAGCGTCGACACCATGATGAGCTTTTCCTTGGCGCGCGTCATGGCCACGTACAGCACGCGCAACTCCTCGGATATGGCCCGCTTGTCGAGGTCGAGCTTCACGGCGTCGCGCTGAAAGGTCGTATATTTGCGCATCAACTCGCGATCGAGCAACTTGACGGCCGGGCCCAACTCCGGATGCATCAAGATTTCGCCGACATCCTTGTTGAACTTGCGCGAGCAGTTGGCCAAGAAGCAGACCGGAAACTCAAGCCCCTTTGAGCGGTGTATGCTCATGACTTTCACGACGTTGGCGCCCTCCGAGAGCGAGTTCGACGAGGACAGGTCGGCCTTTTGCTCCTCGAGGCGCTCGATGAACCGGATGAAGCCGGCCAACCCTTTGTAGCCGGAGGCCTCGTAGTTTCGCGCGTACTCGAGCAGCAACCGCAAGTTGTTCAGCCGCAAGTGGCCATCCCTCATGGCCTGCACGACGGCGGCATAGCCGGTCCGGTCGTAGACGTGCTGAATCAACTTGTCGGACGGCTGCGTCGAGGCCAGGCGCCGATAGTAAGCCAGCTCGCGCAAGAATTTCTCGCACTTTTTGTCGCCAAGTTCCGCACATTTCTTCACGGCAAAGTACATCGGCACCGACCTCTCGGCAACCCGAATTTCGCTCAAATCATCCGGCGTAAAGCCAAACATCGGGCTCAGCATCACCGCCAGCAGCGGCACATCTTGGATGGGGTTGTCGATGATCTTCAAGATGGAAAGCATTGTTGCGACCTCGACCGTCCCGAAGAAACTGTTCGAGGTGTCCGACCACGCCGGGATGCCGCACTTTTCGAGCTCCTTCACGAACTCAGCGGCGTGCTTGTTGGCGCTCCGAAGTAAGATGCAAAAGTCGCCGTATGTCACTGACCGCATCGAATCTTTATCCTTCACTTGATGCTTCTCGCCGACCATCTGCGCTATGCGAGTCGCTATGTAGCGCGCCTCAGCGGTGTTCATGCTCTCGCCCGCGGCCTCGGAGAGGTCCAGCACGGTCAGCTCAACGTCGGCATCGTCCTTGTCGAGATAATCAGCACCAAATGTCAACTTTTCCTCGTCGTTATACTCAATTTCACCCATCGAAGTCGACATAAGTTGCGAGAAAATAAAGTTCGTCGCGCCGAGAATTCCTTTGCGACTTCTGAAGTTTTTGTCGAGTATGATTTTCGCCGGATAGGTCTCATTTTTCGCGTCAAATGGCTGATATTTTTGCTTTCGCCGCAGGAAAATCTCGGGCATCGCCTGCCGAAATCCGTAGATGCTCTGCTTGACGTCGCCGACCACGAACAAATTCCGCTCCTCGTCCGACAACGCCCGAAAAATCAGGTCCTGCGCCTCGTTCGTGTCCTGATATTCGTCCACCATCACGAAGTCGAATTGCCGCGACAGGCTGCGCGCGAGGTCCGTTTTCTCAAAGCCATCCGCGCTTTGCCGAACGAGGAGCTTTAGCGTTAGGTGCTCGAGGTCGCCGAAGTCAACGACATTTTTCTCCAGTTTTAGCGCGTCGAGTTGCCGGCCAAAGTCCCTCACCAGCGCGAAAAGCTCCGCAATAATCGGCCTCAAGGCAGTCAAGTCCTCTCGACACTGCGCCTCGCTCAAGAAAAACAGCCTCGCCAGGTCCTTTATTATGTCCTTGACCTCTTGCCGATTTTGCGTCACCGCCAGTTTTGCCGGATCGTCGCTGAAGCCACTTAACCGCTTTAACGCCGAGAACTTTACCTGCTTGAGCGCCAAGGAAACTTTATCCCAACTTCCGCCATCGAGCGCAGCCTGTAAGCCGCTAAGTAGCTCTTTATCGCTCGTCAAGGTCTCCTCGTACGCCAGCCGTATTTTCTCTACGTTCTGTATGGCCCTCAACGAGTTTTCCGTCAACGTCAGGCAGTGGATCAGCGACATCCGTGCGTAGTCCAGCAAGATGCGCGCAAAGACCGTCTCGCTCACATTTTCGACCTCATCGTAGAAGCGCAGCTTGTCGTCGAGCCACTTCTCCGGGAACGGGTGCGAGCGGATGAACTCATATAGCGTCAGCACCGTGTCGATTAGCTTTTGGTCATCCCGCCCGGAGCTAAAGGTCTCAACCAGCGTCAAAAACTCTTGCGAGCCCGTCCCATAGCGCTCCTCGAGCACGACTTGCATAGCCTCGTCCTTCAGGAGCAGCATCTCATTTTCGTCCGCGATGCGAAACTCCGGCGACATGTCTAACTCGAAAAAATTCTCGCGAATAAGCTCGTTGCAAAAGCTGTGAATCGTGCTTATATGGGCGTTCGCGAGCATCAATTGTTGCCGCTGAAGGTTCCCATTCGAGGGCTCCGCCAACAGCATCTCGGAGATTCTCGCGCTGATTCGCTCTTTCATCTCGGCGGCGGCGGCCTTGGTAAACGTCACCACAAGCAAGCGATCCGCATCGCACGGCCGGTCATTGTCGGTCAAGATTTGAATCACTCGCTCGACTAAAACCGCCGTCTTACCAGAGCCAGCCGCCGCCGAGACCAAAATCGCTCCGTCGCGCGCCGAAATCGCATTTTTTTGGTCGGGCGTCCATCGCCGCTCAGCCATTGTCCTCACCTCCACCGAGGCCTAATTTCTCATAGAAGTCGTCTCTTTTAAGGCTCTCCACTTTGCGAGAATTTTCATCTCGAAGCGGCGCACAAACGGCCTTATACTCGCAAAATTCGCAGGCATCGTAGGTGCCCTTGGCGGGCCGAGCAGCAATGTCACCCTCGCGCAACTCCACCGCCATGTCCACGAGCAACCGATTGACGTGCCGCATGATTGCTCCCAACTCGGCAACGCTGGCCAACGACTCGGAACTTTTTGGCTGTTCGTCCTTCACCACGACCGGTATGTAGAGGCCTTTCGCGTCGCACTCCATGCCGAAAATCACCTGCAAGTCGTCCAAGAGCAAGCCATTCATGCGCAACTTTCGCAATTTTTCCTTCTCCAGCTTCGCGAGGTCCTCATCGCGGTCAAAGCTCAATGCAGACGAAATCGAAGGCAAGTAGAGCACGCCCGCCGGCACGATTTTCCCGTACTTCGCGGGGGCGCCCGCCCACAGCGCCTCGAGGTAGATGAGCATCTGCAGGTTCAGCCCGTACAGCACGTCCGATAGGTTGAACTTCTTCGCGCCGGTCTTGTAGTCCACCACGCGCACGAAACTTTGCCCCTCGTGCTGCATCACGTCGACGCGATCGACCTTGCCCTCGACGACAATGCTCGACCCGTCCGGCAGGCTCAACTTTAAGGGCTTCGCGCCGCCTTTCTCCGAGAGCTCCAACTCAAACTCGCGCGGTACAAATTTGCTTTGAGCGAGTTCATTTGCCATGTGGTTCACCAACGGCACCGCGGCGCTTGCCACCCGCTCGAACAAATACTTAAATCTGCGCGTTTTGTCGCTCCAGCCGCCCAAATTTCTCCTTACGTACTCGCCTAAAATATCATTTATTGCAGTCAAAGCTTGCTCCTCAGAGAAGTCTAGAAGCACATTGACCGTATATTTTTTTAGGATTTTCTCAAAGACAAAATGAATGATGTTCCCGTACTCAAGCGCGTTGAATTGGGCCTTTTTGCGCTCCTTGGCCGAGAGTCCGTACTTGCAAAAGTAGGCGAACCGGCAAAGATAAAACTTTTCCACCTGCGACGCCGAGACCTTTAAATTCTGGCCGAAGAGCGCCTTTATTTTCCGCGAGTCCTCCAACTTAAACGGCTCACTCGAGACGACCTTCTCCAACGCGGCCAACTGCTCCTTGTAGGAGTCATCGCCCTCAAAGTAACGCCGCAGTGTCTGCGAGAACCGCGATTTGTCATTCCAGTGCTCGGCGCAACTCTCGAAGGCCGGTCGTCGCGCCCAAATTTCGTCCTCCAGCTGCATCGAGGCACCATCAAGGCACTCAACTTGCGGCAGGATGAACTTTGTCTCTCTCACGATGGCCGACGCGGCCTTGACTCCGCCGAGTGTTGTCGCGCACGACCACGTGATGAAAAGCCGCTCCGACGGCGCCGTCATGGCCTTGTAGGCGAGAAACCGTTCGTTGAGCGCGAGGCCCTCCAGCGCGTCGTAGAGCGGCAACCCCAGCAGGATAAGCTGTCGGCGCTGCGCATCGCTGAACACTCCTGTGGACACCGGCACCCGCGGGAATTCGCCCTCGACGGCGCCCAACAAGAACACCACCTTGACGCCGGAAACGCGCGCTCTGTCCACGGAGCCGAAACTTACCTCATCCACGCCGCGCGGCGCAAATGCAATGTCATAGGAGTTTATCGCCAGTCTCAAAAGCTTCACAAAGCGCTTGGCACTGAGCTTTTTGCCCTTTAAGATTATTGCCATCCGGTCAAAAATCTCCATCAGCAACTCCCAAAGTCGAGTTTGCTCCTCGGCCAGCGCGCGCTGATTCGTGGCCAGCAACTCATCGCAAAAGGCCTGCAAATTCTCGACCATGCCGATGTGCTTAAGGAACTCGTAAACCGCACGAACCATCGCATCGCCGGTCGAGTCAAGCAGCTTTTCCCTCAGCTCGACAAGTGGCAACACGACGCGCTTTCTCAACTCATTCAACTTGAGTAGCTTCTCCTCGGCGGCCTCGCTCATTCTCGAGTAGCCATCCGAATTTGAAGTAAACTCCGTCAACCAGCGCTTACCGGTTATGCTCCAAAAGAGGACATAATTTTCGAGCTCGGCCACCTCGTCGACGCCAATGCCCGTCAGGCCCGTCTTCAAAAACTTAAAGATGCCCTCCGATGAAAAGCCACTGCACGCCGCCTCGAGCGCCATCAACACCGCCTGCATCAAGGGTTTCGCGTCGGCCTCCTCGCGCCGGTCCATGAAGTACGGAATCTCAAACTTCTCGAGGCACGCATCGATGACGCCACGATAGACCTCCTCGTTCCGCGTGAGAATCGCAAAGTCGCGGTACTTGTAGCCGCCCGAGTGAATCAACCGTTTAATCGTCCGGCAAACAAAATCGGCCTCATCGTACTTGCTATTGCCGCAAAAAATCGCCAAATCGTCGACTTTCTCGAGTAATTTTTCCTTGCTCGCGCGAAAAGCGTTGGCCTCCAAGCACCTCAAGCCCGCGCCATTAAAGCGATGGGCATTTGTAAGATATATCGGCGTCCTTACCGCAACGAAATTTCTCTTCGCCAGGTGCAAGAGGCGTTTGGCTGTCTTGCTAACCGCGGCAAACAGGTCGAAATCGTCGTCCGCGCTGGCCACGCCGTCGGCGCAGAGCGAAATATAGCACATCTCACTCTGCCGCAAAATTGTCTCAATAATAGCCAATTGTTGCACGGTAAAGCCATCGAAGCCATCGAAAAAGACCGTGTAACCGCTGAAAAAGTTATGGTGAGACAAAACCTCCGCCAAGCGAGTGAGGTCATCGAGCGGGTCGAGGTAGGTGTTGCTCAAAAGCGCTTCGTAGGCCTCGAATATGAGCGTACTTTCGCGCAGTTTGTCCTTTAAATTGGGATCCTCCACCCGCGCACCGACCTCTTGTAAAGACTCGCTCGTCACGTTGCACATCTTGAACTCCGACAGCGCCGAGACCATCATCTCGACGAACTCGGGCTTGTCGGCCTGGCTCGCGTAGGTCTCGAGCTTGTCCGCTGCCGCGTCGATGGCAAGGCTCATCAAAATGTTTCGGTCGGCCTTATTTATTCGCGTGCCAGCCATCGAGCCGAGTTCTCTCGCAACCAAGTCAACAAGGCGCGTAAACGTCATGACCTGAACGCGGCTGGCCTTTTGCGCATCAAACGCGTCTAGAATGGCCTTTTCCGTATCAAATGAGCTTTGCTCCGGCACAATTAACATCAATTTTTCTACGTTTTTGCTTGCCGCCTCCAAGAGGAGCTCTTGCACTTTCGCCGTCTTGCCAAAGCCTGCTCGCCCGAAAATAAACTGCAACATAACCGATTCCACCTCAAAATTGGCCGCACCCACAGCCGTTGCCACCATTATAGCACAAAAAAGAGACGCCCAAAAAGCGAGGGCATCTCCTTCTTTAAGAATTTTTACTTGGCTTAACCGCTGCGGCCGCGAGGCCAAAGAAAATAAATATTATTTTCTTTGTATCCCAGAGCCCAACGTAGTTGAGCTCTGGGACAGCTGAAGGCCCTTACGGGCCTTCGGCGCCTCGCGGCGCCCCTGGGCTTGATCAAAACATTTCTCATCCCGCTCACGCCACCGACTGCTGCATAACGACGTTAAATTCCTCCAATGAGTACAGCTCAATCAACTCATACTCGTCGCGAAAAATCTCACATATGCCACGCGTCTCCCCGTCCACACCGAGGTCCAAGCATATTATCCGTTGTGCACTTCTGCTGCCCAGCCACTGCGCACTCGACATCGCGTTTCGCAAGACCATCTCGATATCCTCAACGTGCCCGCAAACTGGAATCAGCATTATTGTCGAGTTTTTCTTGTCGAGGAAGACTAACGACACCGCTCGAAAGATTTCTATCAGCCCGACGACTGCCAGGCACAGCACAAATATGCTTAAAACGACCTCCAACATGCGCATCACCTCTTCACCACAAGGTATGTGCCGCATGAACGGTTAGTTACACGAAAAAATAAAAAAACGATAACAAGCAAGAGCTACCGGTTCGTTTTCTATTTAAGATATTGTTCTGCCTAATTGATGGCTTCTTGCCTTGTTTCAAACCAAGTTAGACAAGGCCGTCCTTTTGGTACACAACGATGCATTTGATCGCCAGTCCCATTTCTTTCTTTCTGACACAACCGACCGGTTTTGTTTTTCATAAAATATAAGGTTGTGTCTACCGGCTACACATTGCAAAGATTTTTTAATTATTTTTTGCTCACTCACACTTGCCTTTTTGTTGAGAGTGCCAACAAAAGAACTTGCGACGTCGTTTTTATTTAAAAGAAAACGCTGAACAAAAAATGTTGCGTTTGCACAGATTGCAAATTTTATTGTGTGATATTTAACAAGCGAGTTTGTTTGTGATATAATATAAAAATACTACTTGGAGCAAGGGTGCAATGGCATTCAAAAGCTTGATTTTGCGATGAAGATTTGGTGCCATTTGTGTTTGCGCATAGCGAATTAACCACAACTAGCTCAGAGACAACTCAAATCAAGTTACTGGCATGAACAAAACATTGTGCTTTAGCCTCTGCTGGTCCATCTGACGGATCATTATCAAATACCGGTTATATTAAGGCAGAAATAAATCTCACCGCAGGTATATTTAACAACATAACTAGAGAAAGTGCTGCTACGTTTTTGTCTTTCTTGGGCCATACCTGTCGCATTGTTTCCTGTATGGTTTTTGTGGGTTTAATCTTAATTAAAGTATGTCGTGCCAGGGTTGCTGTGGGAGTGCCCGGAGCAAACAGCTGGGCGCCGCGAGGCGCCGAAGGCCTTACGGGCCTTCGGCCACCCCAGAGCGCAACTTTGTTGGGCTCTGGGGTACAAAGAAA
>JAZQMR010000188.1:0-3602 GCA_045543505.1 Acutalibacteraceae bacterium
CAAAAGCCTGGATAAAGCTTCCTGGCGGCATTTCATTTCAGCCGTCTGAGTTGGCTAAAATTGGTTTTATGGTCACTTTTTCAAAGCACATTTCCGTCATCAAGGAGCGCGATGAGTTAAAATCATTTCTCAACGTAGCGCTTTTGGGCGCGCACGCGCTAGTGCCCATCGCCCTAACCCACCTGCAGGGCGACGACGGCGCGGCGATAATTTTCTTTTTCATGTTTTTATTCATGGCGTTCGCGGCGGGCATCCAACTACGGTACTTTCTCGCGGTTTTCGGCGCAATTATCCTGATGATTCCGATTTTATGGAATTATGTTTTCGCGGAGTACCAAAAGCAGCGCATCATAAACCAAATTAACCCAGAAGCAGACCCGCTTAACACTGGTTTTCAGCAAATTCAAGGTAAAATTTCCATTGGCTCCGGCAAGATCTTTGGCCAAGGTCTGTTTAATGGGCCTCGCGTAGGCGGCAACTCCGTGCCCATTCAAGAAAGCGATTTTATTTTCTCTGTAGCCGGCGAGGAGCTAGGTTTCATCGGCTGCGTGCTCATTATTCTTTTGTTGGGCTTCATACTCATTCGCACACTAAAAATTGCTTCCATGTCCTCAGACATCCTCGGCACTTGCATATGCTTTGGTTTTTTTGGCCTCATTGCCGCCCAAACCATATTCAACCTCGGCATGTGTCTTAGTGTTCTTCCCGTCATGGGCGTCACGCTGCCGTTTTTCAGTGCCGGCGGCTCATCTTCAGCTTGCCTATACCTAGGCGTCGGCCTCATCCAAAGCGTCTTCATGCAGCACTACGACAAGGACTTGAACGGGATTATCTCGGAGGATTCACTATGAAACTTTGGTCTTGAAACATTCTTGCGGAAAACAATTAATATCTTTAATTTACAGAGAGTTCAATTCTAGACAGCCGTTTCATACCCAACTTCGACATTTTTTACCTACTTTTGCAATTTCCTTGGCACGGTCGGCCAATCACACTCGGTTGCATCTTCACAACGACGCTTTCAGCGCTCATAAGCATATTTGTCATATATAAGCACAAGAAAAACCTATTCCGGCTCCTCGAAGGCAAGGAGAAGCCAATCTCAATCGCGAAGAAGAGATGAAAAAAGAGATACTTACTTGTATCTCTTTCTTACTTTTGAGCGTTTGCGACGCTTGCGGCGAGCTTTTTTGTTGTAGGAGAAGCAGAGGAACAGATAGGCCAGAATTAGAAGGGCCAAAACGCATAAAGCGACCCTAAACCAAACGGAGCAAATTATGTTCGTGATGCACTGAATTGTGTAAAGGATGACGTTGCGGTCGACATCTTCGGCGGCGACCAGGTCAACGCGTGCGAGCTCCTTGTTAGCATAGGATAACACCGCGGTACCTAGCTTTTGGCCAACTTTTATAGGTGCGTCAACGGACTCCGGCTTCTCGACTTTAACGTCGATACTCGTTGTACTGACACTTTTGGGCAACAGCGCCGAGTAATTCTCCGCGGGGTACAGGAGCGTGCTGTCCTTGTTGGTGGTGAGCTTGAGCTTTATCTCGCTGATTGGGTCGTTCTTCTTGAAGACTGGTTTAAGCTCGAGATTCGTGAAGGCCCATTTGTACAGCGCTTTTGAGTCTAGCATGGCGTAGTTCTCGGCGATCTTACCGTTTTCGGCCTTGAAAGGGGCACCGAGAGCAACGCACAAGTACGAGTAGCCGTTGTAGGCCGCGGAGGAAAGCAAGCACCAGCCAGCCTCCTCGGTGTGGCCAGTTTTTATGCCCTTGGCGTAGCGGTAATAGTACTTGCCGCCGCGGGACTGGTCGATCATGCTGTTGGTCGTGACGAGCGGATAGCGGTCGTTGCCGAGAATGTATGAGGTCGACATGCTGCAGATGTCCATGAATTGCGGCAAGGTCATCGCGTGCTTGGTTATGGTCGCTAGGTCGCGGGCAGTGGAGTAATGGTCGACGTCGTGAAGACCGTGTGGGTTGACGAAGTGTGTGCCAGTACAGCCGAGCTCCGCAGCCTTCTCGTTCATCATGTCGACAAAGTTGTTAACGTCACCGTTGCCAACGTAGTCTGCTAGCACCAAAGCGGCGTCGTTTCCGGATTTTATCATCAAACAGTGTAGAAGCTTCGTGACAGACAAGGTTTCGTCGGCCTTGAGGTTCGCGATGGAACTGCCGGTGCCAAGAAGACTGTTTATTATCGCCTTTTTGACGGTGACCTGCGTGTTGTCAAGGTCCTTAACGTGCTCCGCCACCACAATGTATGCCATCACCTTCGTGAGGGAGGCTGGGTACATTTTCTTGTCGATGTTCTTCTCGTAGACCGGTGCGTTCGTGTCGAGGCTAACTAAATATATCGCATCGCAAGTGGGTGTGAAATCGATATTGTAGTTTGCGGCGCTTGCAAATCTTGCTGCAGTGACCATTAGTAACACTAGTGCCATGACGACAGTGCCGAGCTTTCTTAGCCGACGCGGCCGCGAGGCCACCGAAAATAAATTTTTATTTTCGGTGTGTAGAAGAGCCCAACATCGTTGGGCTCTTCTATGGCCGAAGACCCTGTGGGCCTTCGGCGCCTCTCGGCGCCCACGGGCTAGATCAGAACACATGCTAAATTTTTTGAGCATGGAAATTCTCCTCTGGTTGTGATATCATAGGGGATATTCTACAACATATTTTCCGCGTTAGCAAATGATAAAGCTACGATTTACAGCTGATTTTTTGACATTGGAGGACGTTTTTTGCTATACGTTACAGGCGATTTACATGGAGAATTTTCTAAGCTCGAAAAATTAAGGCTCAATAAGGACGATACGCTGATTGTCTGTGGCGATTTTGGCTTCATTTGGAGCGGTAATAAGGGCGAAGATAAAATCATAAAGAAGATTAGCAAGTTGCCATTTAAGATTCTCTTTGTCGATGGGACACATGAGAACTTCGAGTTGCTGCAAGGCTTCCCAGAGGAGGACTTCGCCGGAGGAAAGGCTCGGCGCATAGGCGAGAACATCTACCAGATGCTCAGAGGCCACATCTACACGCTGGAAGGGAAAACTTTCCTCACTTTTGGCGGCGGCGAAAGCCTCGATAGAGATGTGCGGCAGTCGTGCGACAAGTACTGGGAGGAAGAACTCCCGAGCATAGATGAAATGAAATTTGCGGTGAGCAACTTGAACAAGGTCGGTCGGAAAGTCGACTATATAATAACTCACGAGCCGCCTGCCAAAATAAAAGGCCTCTTCTACGAGAAGACCGACAGCATTAACACCTTGAATCGCTACTTCGACGACGTCGCTGCGAACGTTGACTGCAAAAGGTGGTTCTTCGGTAGCGTCCACAAGGATAGAAAAATTGCGCCGAAATATGTCGCCGTCTTTAACTCGATTATTGAGCTCTCGACCGGGGAAAATACTTGTAACCCTTAGCGATACGCGAGAATATCAATGAAACATGTGGAGTGCCCTTTTAAAGGTTTTCGCTGTATTTGTTCAGCGGGCCGAAGTTTAGCAGCTCAGCGCGGGCCGCGAGGCCAAAGAAAATAATATTTTCTTTGTGCCCCCGGATTCAACGAAGTTGAATCCGGGGGTGGCCGAAGGCCCTATG
>JAZQMR010000189.1:0-1697 GCA_045543505.1 Acutalibacteraceae bacterium
GTTGATAGCGGCAAAACGACTCGCGGCAGGAAATCTTTAAGCAAATCGGCTGAAACGGTTAAATTGTGAAGTAAATCGCCTTCGTGAGAGCGTCCAGACTTGAGCGGAAGGATTTTTGCGGCGTTGAGGAAGATTTTTCGCCGTAAATCGTCGAGGAGCTTGAAAATTACCTTGTGCGAGATGAATCTATCAGCGTAACGGAGTGCGGCGCGTGAAATTCCTGCCGTTCGGACTAAAGTAATGCCGATTGAGAGCTTAGAAAGGGGCGGATGCAGTGCTGCGGAGGCGATAAGCCAAGCAGAAGCCGCCATTAACAAAATTTCGCTCAATGCGGCGGATAAATTTGCAAAAATCGCGGGCAAAAACCGTTTGAAGCTCATAAAATCACCTTCCGAGCAAAAAATTAGCCGCGAGAGCAAAATTTCCTGCCCAAAACGGTTTTTGGGGTGATTTTTCGGCGTAAATTACGTTTTCCACTATGGCGGAATTTGTATCGCGTTGTGACGCGATTCTTTAATTTTTGGCTATAAATCGGTCTTGAAACGGTCAAAAAATTCGCCATAGCGGATTTTATCGTTTTCGTTGACGGTGGAAAAATTTTTTGCTAAGCGTGTAACTAAATCGGATTTGGAACGTATAAGGGACAGAAAGAAAAAATCAAACAAACACAAAGGAGAATGATAACAATGACAAACGAAATCAAAATCAACAGCATGGAACTCATGAACGAAGCGGAACTCAACGCGGTCGCGGGCGGCACTGTGAAGGAATTCAGCGAAATTCTCAGTGCAATTTCAAAGAAACCTGGTCTCAAAAAGGCGTTGAACATCTCAGGACACCTTCCGGGCGGAAATTTGATTGGTCGCGCAGTTATCGAAAAAGCTTTTAAAGATAATCTGGGCATTGAAGCAGATATCAGCCTCGGTTTCTTGGGAACGGGCGCAGGCTCTGACCCGAACACCTACAAAGAGATTAAGACCGGAAAAATGCTGACTCACCAAGAAGTTCTCAGTAGAATCGCCGCAGTTGACTAATAAAAAACGGATTACAAGCCCTTCGGCAAAAGTCGAGGGGTTTTTTCATTGACGGCTATAAAAAATTTTGCTAGAATGTGTAACAAAATCGGAATCCTAACGTATAAGGGACAGAAAGAAAAATTCCGCAAGGGAAAAGCTGAATCGACAGCACAGCCGAATAAAATTCTAAATAAATTAAAGGAGACTGATAACAATGGCAAAGGAAATCTTGAAAGACGAAATCATGAATGAAGAGGAACTTGAGCAGGTCGCCGGCGGCAACCGCGATGAATTGGCTCTCGACACGCAGCTGTTCAACACAATGGGCGAGCGCATCAAGGCTTACGTGCTCGACGACATCACTAGCTCGAACGTCAACGGCATTGCGTCAAGAATCTCTAAGTTGTGGAGTGATGCGGGGCTCCGCGTGGAGTACAACGACAATGGTCCGAGCAAATATTTCGACGGCAACGGACATCAGATTTCGCGCAACGAGGCAGTCGATAAAGTGGCGTTTAATCTTGGCTATCATAAGCTGGACACCAAGCCGTTCAAAATTTTCTAAAACAAATTTAAGCGCAAAGACGCGGCTCGTCGATAAAATTCGGCGTCATAGTCGCAATCAAAGCAAAAAAAAGCCCTTCGGCGGTCGCGTCGGAGGGTTTTTTCATTGACGGCAGA
>JAZQMR010000190.1:0-5004 GCA_045543505.1 Acutalibacteraceae bacterium
TCCACGCGAAAAGGCTTAAACGCGAGCGAAAGTACTCAAGGTTTAGATAAGCTTATTTCGCGAAATGGCAGCGGGTCCTACCCGCTCGAAAGGAATTTACCGCTAGAAATCAGTATACTTGCCCTTTTCCCTATTCCGAAACACGTCAGCCGGAAAACAAAAGAGCTGATGCTAAATGGACGTCTTTTTCCGACTAAAAAGCCTGACGCAGATAAGTTCGGTTACCAACCCGGGTAATTCCAAAACCTGCAATACTTGAGCTTGGAGATGTAAAGATGGAAGACATTTTGACCTGTACCATGGGACTAGACGTACATAGAGACGTAATCGTAGCATGTTTGATAAAAGGAGAGCTTAATCAAAAACCTGAGGTTGAAATTAGAAATTTTAGCACACTTAGGCCGGATATGGAAAACTTGAAAAAGTGGGTATTAGAACAAGAATGTAAAAACGTAGCAATGGAAAGCACGGGAATCTATTGGCAACCAATTTACGAAATTTTGGAAGATTGTTTTGATGAAGAAATAAACATTTTAGTAGTTAATGCACGGCATATGAAAAACGTTCCAGGCAAAAAGACAGATATACGTGACTCGCAATGGATAGCAACGTTACTAAGAGCTGGCTTACTTCGAGGAGGTTTTATCCCGGCAAAATCATTTAGAGAACTAAGACATTTAACAAGATACAGAAAAAGCATAGTTAGAGATATTACTTCACAAAAAAATCGCATAGACAAGCTACTTCAAAGCTCAGGGTTTCGATTGTCAGCTTTTATCTCTGAGGTTTTTGGAGCCTCAGGGCGAAATATCATAAGACATTTATTCACTTACGGAAGCATTACGAAAGAAGAACTTGATAAATGCCTAAGAACAAAAACTCGAGCTAAAATTGACCAAATTTTAGTGGCTGTAAACGGCAGCTTATCTAAACATCAGCAAGATTTTTTAAGACTTATGTTCAATAGAAACTCATAAAAAAGTTATTGAAGCGTCTATTGATAACGAAATTGCAACGCATTCCGAAGCACTAGCTTTATTATGTTCTATTCCCGGTATTGATGTTACTGCAACTTCTGCGATAATTGCAGAAATTGGCACCAATATGGAGTTTTTACCTAGTTCGCAGCATATTTGTTCATGGGCAGGACTGAGTCCCGGAAACAACGAAAGTGCAGGCAAAAGAAAAAGTTGCCATATAACCAAAGGAAATCCTTACTTGAAAAGTATGCTCTGCGAAATTGCTTGGGTTATTGCCGGAAAGAGAAATACATATCTTGCCAATTGGTACTGGCGTTTGAAAAGTCAAAAGGGTGCTAAACGTGCAACCATTGCTCTTGCTAGAAAAATACTCGTCGTTATTTTTAACATGCTAAAAAATCTTGTCCTCTACGATGATTCTACCTACGAAACCTTAAGACTAAAGTGTCAAAAAAGAAAGACGGCCCGCTTTATTAGTGAGCTTACTAAGCTTGGATATCAGGTTGTTGCTCCCTGTTAAAATTTAATTTTTTTGTAAGCCTTTAAAAGGCAGGTTCTGCTTGCCTTTTTTTCTGCTGCCATTCACTTTCATAAGGCGTTGAAAACCTATTTGTCAAGGTGCAGTTGCTACTTTTTTATTTTCGTCGCCAGGAGTCCTTATCCGTCGTTGGTATTTGCGCAAACTTCAAGTAAGTCCTCCTTAAAGAGGAATATTGTTTCCGGAAGAGTAGTATTGCCGATTGCATCGGCCACGTGCACACTTTGCCCGCCCAGCGGCACACCCATAAGTACCGCTGCGGCGAACAGCGACACCGCCAACAATTTTTGAGCAAAGTTTTCATGTAACTTCACTCTCTATCCTGAATTAAAAGAGGAGGATTTGTGGCACTTGCCCTTTATTTGCATAAAATTAAACGATTTGTTCATATAAGCCTTCCTTTCTGAATTGAAAATTATGGTCACAGAGCCATAATGACACAATTAAAAGGATGGGTCAAACTTATTTTGTGAAAAATCAAACAACAAGCGTCAGTAGGCTCACCAGCGGCACGGTTATCAGGCTGGCGGCGGTGGTAATCAAAACGGCAGCGGTGGCGTATTCTCCGTAGTTCTCGTACTTTTTAGCGAAGATGGCGATGGAGGTCATGGTAGGCAGCGCTTCAAGCAGCACGACCGTCTTGACAATGTCCACCGGGACGGCAAAGCCGCGCAGCACTAGCCATATCGCAACCGGGAAAACGACCATCTTGAAGAGGATTATCACGTAAAGCTCGACGTTTTTGAAGTGCTTTTTCACGTCGGAGTAGCAGAACAGCCCCCCGATGTATATCAGCGACAGCACCGGCGTCATGGCGCCCACCGGCTTGAGGACGATTTGTAGGCTGCTTGGTAGTCTAAAATTAAGCGCTAACCCTAACAGCGACACGAAAATCGAGATTAGAGCCGGATTTATAAACTTTTTAAGGCTCTTGGTCGTCGAGATTTTCGCGTTGGAGGTCAGCTTTACGCCGAGTGTCCATAGCATAAGTTGGTCGACGACGATGCACAACGACATAAACACGCCGCCCTTCTCCTTGAAGAGCGTGAAAATGAGCGGGATGCCCATAAACCCAGCGTTCGAGAACGTTGCCAAGGCCTTGTAAATATTCGCTTTTCGTTCCTCAAAGTGAAAAAATTTTACGAGCACGCAATTTGACAGGTATAGGACGATGAAGCTTGCTAGGTAAATGACGAAAATCGGTAGCGCGCCTAGTAAATCGCTTAGCGCTGGGCCCGAAAGTAAGTTGCAAAAAATCATCGTTGGCATCGTGACGTTGATGATAAACTTGGACAGCGCGCCGAGTGAGCCCTCGTTGAAAATCTTGCACTTGACGCAGATCGTTCCGATGCAAACGTAAACCGCGAAGATAAATAGCTGCTGCGAAACTATCGCAAACTGCTCCATAAGGACCCCTCCGTCCGCAAAAATAAGCCTTTTTAGGGCGTGCACTAAGTAAGCATCTGGCCCGCCGCGAGGCGCCGAATGCCCTACGGGCCTTCGGCCAGCCCATAGCTCAACTTTGTTGAGATATGGGCCACAAAGAAAATAATATTTTCTTTGCGGCCTCGCGGCTCGGCCGGCGCAGCAGCCTAAAAAATACATCTTAAATTAGGTCCTGCACTTTTTTGCACGACGAATAAAAAGGCTGCACACTCAAATGTCGCGAGTTTTTCTTCCTTTTTCCTGAAGATTATAGTAATACGCCAAAATCTCGCCGATGTCGTAGTCGTCGTTGATGGCCGCCACATCGCGGTTCAGGATAAAGCTCCGGTCCGCCAAGACACTTTTCGCATCGCTGTAGACATCCAAAATTGTCTTCCTCAGGAACAAAATATTCTTCACGCGCAAGTCGACCCACCCAACGCTAGCCCACTTCTCGAGGTGGTCACTCGTGATGGTCAAATCGCAGTCCTTGTCTGGGAAAAGGCTGTACTCGCCGATGTAAACATTCTCGTCGTCGGTCATCACGGGCAGGCCCAATGAGAGCATCTCACGCAGGAGGTTTGCGTTATTTTCAAGGCTCTCGACGATGCGCTGATGAAGTTTTTCCACGCGAATTTTCTTCAGCTCGCTCACCGTGCCGCAAGCCTGCTTTATCATATGCAGCTCGTAGAGCCTCTTGGCCACCGTAACACCCAAGTTTCCCGTCGCGATGCTCGTCGCATTGTTTTCTGCCATCAAGGTTCGAATCTCTGCTTTGATTTTTTCGACCATGGCCTTGCCAGCGAATGTCGGACAAAGCATACCGGCGTCCATGTAGTTAAGGATGTTCTTGCGCGACTTGCCGCAAATGTCCTCAAGCGCCGCGTTAGCCACCTCCTCCTTGGTAATGGCCTCCATTTGCCCAAGCGAAGTAAGTGCCGACAGCTCATAGAGCGAGTAAACATGGTTCTCGCCCGCGCGGACAACCGGGAACTCCAAATACTCATCGCTTGTCCCACTAGAATATGTAAGAATCTCGCCCTCTCTTAGCTGAAGCTTTTTGGGCTGCTTGATTTTCTTAATTAAGCCAACATCCGTCTCAATTGGCTCAAATTTCGTGCAGTCATATCCTACGAAAGTCGACGGGATCAGCAGACTAATATTTAAATGCGTTGTGTGAGACAAGTTCCAAAGCAGTTGATGTAAGACGCCAGCCGCCGAGATTTTTCCCATCAACGCAAAGGACAACGATGAACGGGGGGTATCGCCGTGCGTATAAGGCATATTCATTCCCATGCCGCCGAGGCCCGTTGTGGAGACCTTCAAATACTTGTCAACGCCGAAGTCCTCCATGACCAACTTAAGGGCATAGATGAAATTTATGGCCTTGGGCACGAAGTCGTTGAGCAAAATTTCCGCGGATGTGTTCAAGTCTATCTCCGCGCTCGTGCTCACTTTACTCAAAATGAGTTCCGGCTTATAATGGTTCCCAAGCACAGTTCCGGAGTTTATCGCGTCGATGATTAAGCTGGGACGCCACTTTTGCACGAGCTTATACAAGGTTGACTTTTTCAAGACTTCTGGCCCCAAATCGGAGTAAAAAAACTTCAAAAGCTCATCCTTATTTTCGAGTTGCTCCTGCATCGAGGCGAGTTTATTAAACTTGAACGGCAAGAAGACGTCGCCCCATGATGGGATGAGCTCTACATTCTTGCAACATTTAGCAAAGTACTCGCAGCAATAATCCGACTCCGATTTTGTCAAATTATGCAATACTATTCGCTCGGGCTTATGCTCGAGGATCCGTTTTGTTATCGCTTTCCCAATCTGCCCTACGCCTAGCACCAAAACTGTTTTCATGACAAGTCCTCCAAACTTTCCAGAAGCTAAAATTCGCACTGATACAGCCCAAAAGCACGATTATCGGGCTTCTTTCAACTAAAAAACAACGATTTAAAATCAAAGTGCTAAAAAATTATATTATTTTTATATTATCGCCAAGTTTGGAAAATATTTGTAGAACTTTGTCGATGCAATGAGATTTTGCACACAAATCAAGGT
>JAZQMR010000191.1:0-1696 GCA_045543505.1 Acutalibacteraceae bacterium
GTCAGGTCCAGGTTGATGGCATCGGTGAGGTGCAGGTCAACAATGAAGGGGAGCCCGTGCATGTCACCGGCGACCGTCAGGTTCATGTCGAGGGCGCCGGTGGGGTCCAGGTCAATGGCGATGGGGGGCCTGTGATTGTCTTAGGAAACCGTCCGGTCCGAGTCGCAGGCGATGAAGATGTCGTAGTTACCAACGATGGGGGAGCTGTGTTTGTCGACGGCGACCGTCAGCTTGCAGCCGCGGGGGCGGGCCCCGTGTGTGTTTTTCGTCCGGAGGGGCTCGACACGGACCAAGCTGATATCTTTGTTCCTCCGGCCACACTACTGAACCCAAACCGGGGTCCAGAGGACGCACCGGCTTATGCACCGCGTGATGTTGACCTCAATGAAGTTGGCACTGCTACTATTAACAACGCGCAGCAAGTAAATATTAATTGCGCCTGTCCTGTTACGCACTCTGGCCCTGGTGGAAATCTTCGCGTTACTGGCAACACGATGATTCGAACTGAGGGTAATAACCAAATTACCGCGGGAGAAAATAGTCATGTTGTGTCGTTCTCTTCGCATGAAGTCGATCATCAGGGTATCGGTCCGATTAATGTTGATTTTGGTGATATTAGGATTGGTTCAGGGGAACATGAAACTCGTACCGTTGAAGTTGAAGCCGCGACAAACGTCACAGTGGCTTCTGGTATAACAATGCGCACACAAAATGGCGATACATTTACAATGGGAGCAACTCGCGAAGAAACTCTTAATAATATTTTAGATACACGTCCTGAGCCAAATCTTTCAGCGCAAAACACGACCGATCTTACAAATCGGCTGCGTAATCTTGCGAAAGAATATGGTTTAAGTGGAGAGGCCTTATTTCTGTTCATTCGTAATAACTTTTCCGAGGTAGCTAAAAATTAACCTTTGATAGTGTGTTTATCTTGTGACAACTTCCGGAGGACTACAAGGCTTTCGTGCGATAGTCAAAAAAGTTTTTTATTAAGAACCGATGCGTTATCTTATTGAACTAAGCGTATTGAGTTTCAATACTTAAATTATGTGTTGCTTAGCGATTAGCATTCGTGTAATTTGGGTAATCACAAACATTACAAATAAAAACGTTGACGGCGCAATATTTATTGCGTATAATACAAAAAACAATGGGAGGTGCAAACAAAATGTTAAATAGTAATTTTCGTGATTGCTATGAAAAAATCCATGGCAATAGTGAGACAAAAAACAAGTTTCTAAAAAAATTGAATCTTGCTACATCAGAAGAAAATTTAAAGGAAGTATTAGAGACTGAAATTATTCCTTTTGCAAAAAGCCTTGGGTTTGAGTTTACTTGTGAACAGTTTTTAAGCTATATTGATAAACAAAGCTCTATATTAGATGATGGACGTTTGTTAGAGGGTGAATTTTTAGAAAATGTAGTTAACCGTGTCGGCGGATTTCAAAAATTTGCCGCAACTGTTTCGTTAGCCATTGTGGGGCTGGGTGTGTTTGCACCGGCCATTTCTGCTAGTGCTGCTGGTGCTACTAATACCTCTGCTGCACCTCAAACTCAAATAGAGTGGAGTATCGCGAATGAAATGAGAGATTCGCATGAAGAAAAAAATGTAGATGAGTCCAATACGCAAGAAGACTCCAACGTAGAGTCAGAAAGTCAACGAAGTGGTGGTGCCGGAGTTAACGCTTCAGCA
>JAZQMR010000192.1:0-3315 GCA_045543505.1 Acutalibacteraceae bacterium
ACCCCAACGGGGTCTTCGGCCAGCCCAGAGTTCAACGAAGTTGGGCTCTGGGCTACAACGAAAATAAAAATTTGTTTTCGTTGGCCTCGCGGCCGGCCAGGAGCGGCTAATAGAGAAAAATCAGAAATGGCACTCCATGGAGATACAAGGGGGACGTAAAATGGCCGAGTTATCGCCAATGATGCGGCAATATTTTGAGCTTAAGGAAAAATGCAAGGACTCGATTTTGTTCTTTAGGCTGGGCGACTTCTACGAGATGTTCTTCGACGACGCGCTGCTGGTCTCGAAGGAGCTAGAAATCACCCTCACGGGGAGAGATTGCGGCCTAGAGGAGCGGGCGCCGATGTGCGGCGTGCCGTATCACAGTTGCGAGGGATATATTGCGCGGCTGGTCGACAAGGGTTACAAAATTGCCATTTGCGAGCAGCTGAGCGACCCGTCGAGCAGAGGCCTCGTGACGCGCGGAATTACTCGAGTTATCACGCCGGGCACTGTCATCGAGGGTACGATGCTCGACGAGTCGAAGAATAACTACATTTGCTCGATGTTCTTGGGTGGCGAGAATATTGGGATTTGCTTTTGCGACGTTTCAACGGGCGACTTATCCGCGACGCTGCTTTTCGGCGAGGACCTCAAGCGCAAGACCATCAACGAGTTGTCCAAGTTTAGTCCGCGCGAGCTTATCGTTAGCGGCGACATGGAGCAATTCAAGGTGTTTCAGCCCTTCGTTAGCGAAAAGCTGAAATGCACCGTTGAGATAAAAGACGAGATAAATTTTAAGCTTTCTGAGTGCAAGCAGACGGTCTCGAAGCAGCTTGCCAACAAGTCGCTCGAGGAACTTTCGCTCGACGGCAAGGATGATGTTGTCTTTGCGCTGGCGAGTTTGTTTGAGTACCTAAAGGAGACGCAAAAAATCGGCCTTGAGCGCATCAACACGTTGAACTTATATAGCGAGAACCAGTTTATGCGCCTTGACTTGACGACGCGCCGGAACCTCGAGCTGGTCGAGACGATGCGCAACAAGGAAAAGCGCGGCTCGCTGCTGTGGGTGCTCGACAAGACGCGCACGGCGATGGGGAAGCGGCTCATCAAGACGTACATCGAGCAGCCGCTGCTGAGCGCGACTGAGATCCTCCGGCGCCAGGACGCCGTGGAAGAAATTTGCTCGGACATCGTCCTGATGGACACCTTGCGCGAGCAACTTCGCGGCGTATATGACCTCGAGCGCCTCATGACGAGAATCGTTTATGGCTCGGCTAACGCACGAGAGTTGCGTTCGTTGTGCTATGCGTTTTCGCGATTCCCGGCTATTAAGGATACCTTGAGGGTTGTCAAAGCGCCTCTATTGCGCGAGATAGACGGGAACATCGACGCCCTCGAAGACATTAAGACCTTGCTCGACGACGCCATCGTGGAGGAGCCGCCCATTTCCGTGAAGGAGGGCTCGATCATCAAGCCCGGATACGACAATGAGATTGACTTGCTGCGTGGCGACATGACCAGCGGCAAGGACGTGATGGCGGAGCTCGAGCTCAAGGAGAAGGCCAAGACGGGCATTCCAAAGCTGAAAATCGGCTACAATCGGGTGTTTGGCTACTTCATCGAGGTCTCGAACTCGTTTAAGGACAAGGTGCCGGCGGATTACATACGCAAGCAGACGTTGTCGAATTGCGAACGCTACATCACGACGGAGCTCAAGGAGATCGAGGGGCGCGTCCTCGGGGCCAAGGACCGTTCGATGCAGCTGGAGTATGAGCTCTTTTGTAAGATTCGCGAGCAAGTTGCAAGGAATTTAAACCGCGTACAAAAGACGGCTAAGGCCGTTGCGAAGTTGGACGTTTTGCTGTCATTTGCAACGACATCCTATGAGAATAGATTTGTGCGACCGATTGTAAATAACTCGGACAAAATCATCCTGAAGGACTCGCGGCACCCGGTCGTGGAGGCCCTGATGCAGGAGTCGATGTTCGTGCCGAATGACGTAACCCTTGACACGGGCGATAACATGATTTCGGTGATTACCGGGCCGAATATGGCCGGAAAATCCACATACATGCGACAAGTTGCGATCATCGTTTTGATGGCTCAAATTGGTTGCTTTGTGCCGGCCTCCCACGCGGAGATCGGCGTCGTTGAGAGCATCTTCACGCGAGTTGGCGCCTCGGACGACCTCGCCAGTGGCCAATCGACGTTCATGGTCGAGATGATGGAAGTCGCGCAGATTATGAACTCGGCAACCTCAAGCAGCTTGATTATTTTGGATGAGATTGGCCGCGGCACGTCGACCTTCGACGGTATGAGCATCGCACGTGCTGTGATTGAGTTTGTGGCCGACCGGAAAAAACTCGGCGCGAAGACGCTCTTTGCGACGCACTATCACGAATTGATTGAGCTGGAAAATTTGTTGCCTGGCGTCAAGAATTATAACATCGCGGTGAAGAAGCGCGGCGATGACATTACATTCCTGCGGCGGATTGTTCGCGGCGGCACGGATGACAGCTTTGGCATAGAGGTCGCCAAGTTGGCCGGTGTGCCCGAGTGGATTATCGAGCGCGCAAAGGTGATTTTGAAGGACATCGAAAGTGGTAGCTTGGTGTCGAGTGTCGAGGTTGCACAGTGCGAATTTGAGCCGACTCAAAACAATGACCTTGAGCAAGCGCAAAAAGAGGTCCTCGAGAAGTTGGAAAAAGTCGACGTCAACACGCTCACGCCGATCGAGGCGATGGGCACGCTCTTCGAGCTCGTCAACCTGCTGAGGAAGTAATTTTATGGGAGTGCACTGAGCGAACCGATGGGCGCCGCGAGGCGCCGAAGGCCCGTAGGGCCTCCGGCCAGCCCAGAGCACAACAAAGTTGTGCTCTGGGCCACAACGAAAATAAATATTTATTTTCGTTGGCCTCGCGGCCGGCCAGGCTGAAAAAAGATAAGACTATCAATAGGGCGCTCCCGATTTTAGAGGGATTCATTATGGGGAAGATAAACGTTCTGGACAAGCACGTCGCCGAGCTGATCGCGGCCGGAGAGGTCGTTGAGAGGCCAAGCTCGGTGATAAAGGAGCTTGTCGAAAACTCGATTGATGCGGGCGCTACGGCGATAACGGTGGAAATAAAAAATGGCGGCGTCACCTACATGCGCATCACCGACAACGGCTGTGGCATCGAGCGCGACGACGTGCGAAATGCCTTCTTGCGCAACGCCACCAGCAAGATAAAGCTCGAGGATGACCTCAATAATATCGCGACGTTGGGCTTTCGCGGTGAGGCGCTATTTTCGGTTTGCGCGGTCTCGAGGGTTGATTTGATGACCCGCACGAGT
>JAZQMR010000193.1:0-4090 GCA_045543505.1 Acutalibacteraceae bacterium
CGATTGAGTCCTCGAAAGACCGCGAGTTTTATCGATTCATCTATGCGTTGGGAATACGGCACATCGGCAAGGGCGCCGCGAAGCTGTTGGCGAAGGCTTTCCCGAGCATAGAGAGCCTATACGCTGCCACTGCCGAGGAGATGGCTACGATTGACGGATTCGGCGAAGTTATGGCGCAAAGCGTCGCGGATTATTTTGCGATAGAGCAGAATAGGCAGTTAATTAGTGAGCTAGCGGATTTTGGCATAAAAATGCACACCGATGAAGAGGCGCGCGCGGGTGGTGTTTTCGAGGGAAAAACCTTTGTCTTGACCGGCACTTTACCTACGTTAACTCGTCAGCAAGCCACCGAGATGATTGAAAAGCTCGGCGGAAAGGTCTCGAGTAGCGTCTCGAAGAAGACAGATTTTGTGCTGGCTGGCGAGGATGCCGGCAGCAAGCTGGTTAAGGCACAAAATCTAGGTGTAGCTGTTGTCTCAGAAGAGGCTTTCATGAGGATGTGCTAGGGCTAAACAGAAACGTACTTAGAGCCTACTTTATATCGAATCCAAAAACGCCAAAAACTTCTGCGTTTGTAAAAAAGATTAGAACTGTTTCCAAGTCAGAATTTTCCATCCATTCGCTTTATCAAAACAGTTCTTCTAAGAAAAAAATAAAATTTAAATACTAATTAAGGATCAATTGCTATGAATATAATCGAAAGAAAAATGCTGGAAATTTTGAAAGAGCTTAAAAATGAACACAATGTATTGGCGATAAAAGCCGATTTTGAAGCAGAGGGTTCCCGCATAGATGAGGTCGTCAAACTAAATGAGATAGTTTTTCGTGCTGATATGAATTTATTTGTAAAAATCGGTGGTTGTGAGGCTGTTCGCGACATCGACCAATGCAGGCTACTTGGTGCAAGCGGAATTATAGCACCGATGATTGAAACACCTTTTGCAATGAAAAAGTTCGTAAACGCAGCTAAGAAAGTCTATGGTAATGAGCTTTCCGATGTTGAGTGGATTATCAACGCAGAGACCAAAACTTGCAAGGCCAACTTTGAGGAGATCCTCGCTGAGGGTCAAAACTTCTTGAACACCATCTTGGTGGGAAGAGTTGATTTGTCTAGCTCTATGGGGCTTACTCGAGATGACATCAATGGCTCAGAGGTGTTCGAGACAACAAAGTTCTTTGCTCAAAAAGCTAAAGCTGCCAGGCTTGCTGTTGGTTTTGGGGGCGGCATCTCCTTTGACACAATTGACTTTATCAAGGATTTGAAAGACTTGATCGATAAGTTTGAAACGAGAAAAGTTGTTTTTAACTATGATGACAACACGGGCCGCCTAAAAGCTGGAATCTTGAAAGCTATGGAATTTGAGATTCTATACTTGCAAAACAAATGCGAATTTTACAATAGGACGGCAAGTGAGGATGGTGCGAGAATGCAACTGTTGACTCAGCGCTTTGAGGCGGCAAAAGCCACTTTGAGTTAAAAATTCACAAAAAATCCATATTCTAAACTATAAAAAAAACATACGGCTTCGATGTATTACATTCAAATTTTACATCGCTACTTAATTTCTTTTTATGGACCATAGAAACGACCAAGCGCCTGTTATAATTACATTAGACCTCTTGCGAAATTATATAAAATAAATCTTGAAGGTGTTATATTCACCTGATTTACAGAATTTTTGCTGTTATAATGATGTGTAAGAATACTCAAATTTTTAATTTGATCGTATTTTGGCAGGTAATACTTTATTTTCGCAAGAGGTCTATTATAAATTCACGATTTTTTTGCAAAATCACAAAATCTCCATCAAACAAGCAACTGCTAACTCATTTTTTTGGGGGCTAGCCTTACCAAGACCAATAAATTTATCTTCTCGGCTGTAAACTCGAACAAATTCATCTTTTTCAAGCCGACCGAGATTTGAAATTCTATCTAAACTGAGCTTGCCGCCGTTTTGGAAGCGGTTAACTTGCGCATCTGATAGCTTTATTGCCTTATATTGCTTAAGAACAGCGTCGCATGGCAAAATGCTCTTATGGAGAACTCCGTTTGCCGCGAGCTCACGTGCTTCGTCGAGTGTTATGCTGTTTTGAATGTCAAAATCACAAGTTTTTGTCCGTTGAAGGTCCGTCAAAACTGCACCGCAACCAAGCTTTTTGCCAATGTCGTCGCACAGCGTGCGGACGTATGTACCCTTTGAGCAGTTGACCAAGAAAGTGCCGCTTTGTGAGGCATCATCGAAACTGAGTAGCCTTAACTCGTGTATCGTAACTTCGCGAGCTTCACGCTCGACCTCTATGCCTTTTCTGGCTAAGTCGTAGAGGCGCACGCCATTTTTCTGCACGGCAGAATACATCGGCGGAACTTGCTTGATTCTTCCTCGAAAGCTGGCCAGAACATCTTCCAACTCGAAGGCTTTAACTTGCGATGTAACCGAGCTAAGCATCTTGCCGGTAATGTCGAGCGTATCCGTTGTGAGGCCCAGCTGAAACGTCGCTATGTATTCCTTGTCGGCCTCGAGAATGAACGATTGCAACTTTGTGGCGCGACCCACCAAAATTGGCAAAACACCAGTAGCCATGGGGTCTAACGTGCCGGTGTGACCAATTTTTTTCTCGCCGAGAAGCCGCCTCATCACGGCAACCACGTCAAACGAGGTGTAGTCTTTCGGCTTGTTTATGACGATAATCCCGTTCATTTTGCCTCTCCAAGCGCCTCGGCGATGACCGACAGCAGCGCTTTTTTTACATTCTCAAGTGTACCATCAAACGTGCAGCCAGCCGCATTCTTGTGGCCACCACCGCCAAAATTTTCGCAAATTTTCGAGGCATCAATCATGTCGTCGGTGCGCACCGAAACCCTAAACACGCCGGGCTCTTTCTCCTTGATTAGCACGCCCACGAGCACGCCCTCGACCTGGCGAGGAAGCGCCGAAATCCCGTCAAAATCGCTGTCCGTTACGTTCAAAGATAGCAGCTCCTCGTGGGAAATGCTTATAATCGCGCATCTGTCGGCGAAAAAAATCTCCATACTCTCGAGGGCAATCCTCTCAAGGTCCAGGCGCGCCTTGCTTTTTGTGTCGAACATAATCTTGTTTATCTTGAAGGCGTCGGCGCCAAGCGACATCATATCCGCGGCAATCCGATGCGTGCGCGCTGTCGTGTTCGTGTGACGAAAACACCCGGTGTCCGTCGCAACGCCAGTGTAGATGCAGTTCGCGAGGTCCACATCAAGGTCAACCGACAAGAGCCTGAGCAACTCGTAAATTATCTCGGCTGTCGCGGCGCTGTCGCCCTCGATGTAGTACCTCTTCGCAAAGCGCTTGTTCGAGGGGTGATGGTCGATGCACAAGTCAATCTTGTCGGCGTAGTGTTGCAGATTTCGGCCCAAAAGTTGCAGATCTGCAAGGTCGACGCTGATTATATATTCCGGCTTAAAGTCTTGCGTGCGCACGTTCTTGGATAAAAAGTCGTACTTTTCTGGAATCTCGTCGCTGCACAAGACTTTGGCTTTTTTGCCCATCCGTTGGAGGGCCAGACACAGCGCAAACGCCGAACCCAAGGTATCGCCGTCCGGTGACTTGTGCGTGAGAATGTGAAAATGGTCGTGCTGCTGGAGAATCGTCGCAATTTCGAGCAAGCTTATTTCCATGTTTTAGCTCCCTTTTAAGTCGTTTAGCATCCTCGAGATGCCCGTGCCATACTCGATGAGGTCCGTTGCGAAAAAAATCGGCGAGGGAGTTGACCTCAAGTTAAGTCGAGCTCCCAACTCATGACGAATGTATCCGCTCGCAGACTTAAGGCCCAAAACCGCTTCGTTAGCCCGCTCAAGGCCGTCCACGGAGCTGACATACACCTTGCAAATGGACAAATCGCCACTCACCACGACCTTGACGATGCTCAACATCGTCTGAGTAACGCGCGGGTCTTTGAGTTCGCGGAAAATAGCCGTCAATTCGCGTTTTATGTCCTCGGTAATCCGTTCTATTCTATGTCCAGACATTTTTATGCCTCCTGACTTTTAACGAAGCCCTTGCTGCGATAGGAGTGCCATAAGCTAGCAGCTAGCGGCGCCGCGAGGCGCCGAAGG
>JAZQMR010000194.1:0-5205 GCA_045543505.1 Acutalibacteraceae bacterium
GACGGTCGCCGGTGACATACACGGGCTCCCCATCATTGTTGACTCTGACCCAACGGGTGCCGTCGACCTGGACCTGACGGTCGCCGGTGACATGCACGGGCGCCCCTTCGCCGTCAACCCGGACATGACGGTCGCCGGTGACATACACGGGCTCCCCATCATTGTTGACCCTGACCCAACGGGTGCCGTCGACCTGGACCTGACGGTCCCCGGTGACATACACGGGTTTTCCATCTCCGACGACATGGACTTCAGGGTTGCCGTTGACAACCAATGGAACTCCATCGTTGTTGATCTCGAAATATTGCCCGCGGAAATCATGAACAAACACGATTTCAGGAGGCGCAGGCGCTGCTTCCTGTCGGCCTTGGTTGTTGTTTGCTGCTTCTTGTTGCCCAGCAGTATGCCCTGCAGGGACTTGAATTTCTTGCTGATTGCCTTTTCCTATAGCGCTGGCTTCCATATTGGACAGAGTCGCCTCGCCGACACCCAAGCCAAGCAGCATTGCCGCAACCATAACGCCAGATTTTAAGTTGAGTTTTCCGCCGCTCACCTCGAGCATATCCTCAGGTGACAGCGAAGTTTTAAGCGTTCCTTGAGCACTTGCCGCCTCCTCTTTCGTAAAGTTGAATCCATGATTTTTCGCCAAAGAAAGTAATTCTTTAGCTTTTGCCTCGTCGGAAAATTTCCCTCCGACCACTTTCTCGACCTCTTGGGCTAGTTGTTGGTTTTTTGAGATTTCCTCGAAAAACGCGATTGCTTGCAATTTAGACACAACAAATCACTCCTTTTAAAATTAAACGCCTACTTTATAGCACGTTGACCTAAAAAATCAAGCAGTCTACCTTTTAAGTTTGTTGAAATAGCCCGCACCTTCATCTTTTTCGCTCAAATAACCAAACAAAAAAGGTCGGCGCTCTACGTTTAGAGCACAGGCCTTTAAGGGTTTTATATTTTTATTTTAAAGTTTACTTAATGTTGTGTTCGTACTGCTCGACCATCTTTTTAACCATCTGGCCGCCAACAGAACCGGCTTCTCTCGAAGTCAAGTCGCCGTTGTAACCCTCTTTCAAGTTAACGCCGACTTCGTTCGCGGCCTCCATTTTGAACTTGTCCATAGCCTTACGCGCCTCCGGCACAACAACTGAGTTTTTAGACATTTTTTTCACTCCTTTTCGCTTCGATATGATTTGCGTTTGCACTAATATTGTTTGGGCGAAGAGGATTTTTATTAGAGGTAAGTTTTGTCAAATTTCGTATCCGTCCGTTGATGAAATCTCTGATAAAAGGAGCACTGCACAAGTTAGAAGCACTAAATTAGGTTCCAGTTGTGTGCTTAATTTTACAGGAAATTCATGTGGCTCAAGGATTTTATTTTTTGTTTTTACATATCGTTGCAAATTTATCATCGCGTCGGTCGCGGTAAAGCTAGAAAAAGTTAACGTGCTTTTAGCGTCAAGGCCACAAGTTAGAACAACTTGATCAGTTTTTTTAAAGCATTTTATTGCGCGCGTGTTTTGGCTATCAATTATGTGAAAAAAGTTTTCTGAGATTTTACTTGCATCGATGTGCTTAAAAGAATTCTTAAAGAGAAAAATTCCGTTAATATTTGTCGTTAATGGCAATTTATTTGTGTCATATATAAGAAACTTCGGCTTGCAATTTTTCGCTATACAGACTAGTTTACTCGAGCTGAAAAATTGTACACCTCCATACTTCGCTAGTGTTTTCAGCAAAATGTCACTTATAGTAGTGTCGTTTTCCTCACCGTAAACAATAATATTCATCGTTTTTGCACCTTTTCTTAAAAGATCCGTAGGTACGCTGACTTTATTTTTATCAAATCAAGGCGCTGTATTCGCAT
Organism: Acutalibacteraceae bacterium; assembly: GCA_045543505.1. GTDB lineage: Bacteria > Bacillota > Clostridia > Oscillospirales > Acutalibacteraceae > CAG-557. The sequence continues at coordinate 1,865 of JAZQMR010000194.1, forward strand.
TTTAGACTAACTATTAAATGTCAAGCAAGCGAGTACACAAAAGCGGGATTTGTAAAGGGAGCTCAACGGTACAAATGCAAGAAATGTAGTACGAGCGACTGAAAAAGTGGAACGTCAAGGTCTTTTTTAGTGATTGATACAGTGTTTATCATGATTTCATACCACCGGAATATCTAATTCGAACAAAATCAGAAACACATTTGACCGAAAGTAACAATTCCCCTCAAAGACACTGGTTTGCAAGATTTCGACGAAAAACCTGCTGTGTTTACCGCTCCCTTAAAATGATTGATTTGACCATGTTCCTTTATGCGGCCGTCCATGTCAATAAATCTATCCGTATAGTTATTTGAGCAAGGCCTCCAACAAATCTATCGGTACAATTAATTTAGTTGACACACCCGTTTTTTATCACGCCAAAATAGTTGCCGATGGTAAGGTTCCGCTCGGCTGGATTACGCTAGATATAGTTTTTTCTTCATAATCTGCTTTCTCCAACTAAACTCTCTTTGATTTATATACTTTAATTAAAGTACAGAGCAAACAACGAGAGGGATCTTCGTGCGCACAAATCACATAATACGCTAAAATCATGTCAATATCTTCCAGCACGAGCATCGCAGTGAAACATTCTCACAGACAGTTGACACAGCGCAATGACGTAGGTTACAATAAAAAGCGAAAAGCAAAATAAATTTTATCAATAATTTGCTTTTTGAGTGCGCGCATACAAATTTTAAATTCAAAGGAGTGTATTAAAATGGAAAAAAACGAGAAGGGCTTTATGCAAGAGGAAAAGAATTTAGAAAAGGTCGCTGGAGGGCTTAGCGGCGTTGAGGTGGAAACTGATGTTAGCCTTAAAGCAAGGGATGTAACTGGTGTGGGTGTAAATACTAATAGAACTGACAACCAGGATAACCACAAAGAGCAAAAGCTTAGCTTTGGTAATGTTGGTAATATAAGTGGCGTTAATTTTACAAATGGTTAGCCAAGCAGGTGAGAAAAATGAAGAAGAAACTCAGCGAAAAAAGAGAGATAGATGCGCATAAATTATCTATTGTTTCCGGAGGCGCACTTGTTAAAGTTACTGAAACCCATGAAAATAACATCGATAATTCTAAGAATCAAGAGATTTATATGCCAGTAACTAAAAATGGCAATGGGGATCAAATTGTTTGTGGGGTTAACTTTAATAATAGTTCCTATTCATCTGGAACAAATTCATCTGGAAGTTCTCCTGCAGACATTGAGACACTCTTCAAGTTTCTTAATAGTTAAGGTGGTGGAATGATGAAAAGCAAAGAAGAGTTCAAAAAAAGATTTGCAAAAGGAGAATTTGATGAGTTACTAAAAGCTGTAAAATCTCCAGAAGACGTCGTAAAAATTGCCAACAACCTAGGATATGAATTAACTATAGACGATTTTTTCTCTTCAGAGCTAGATGATGACATGTTATCTTTAGTTGCTGGAGGTAAAAATGACAAACATTATCATTACCACATTGACGCCAGATCGAATACTCAAATAGACAACTCTATGACTCACAACGGAAACGGAAATCAAGGAAGGGTTTAAAGAAATAGGTATGAAAAGACAAAAAAACAAGGGATTGCTAAACTTTCATATGCTCAATAAAGTCCCTATGCAAAATAGCGCGACGCTAATATTTCATATATAGATGCCAACGGCAATCAAAATCAAACACCAAAAAACTTCAGATGTAGCCGCTTTTGATTTTTGAGAAATAAAAAAGACATCTAATCGATATTTAATATCAATAGATGTCTTTTCGATGTAATCTTGTCGTGTTTTTTAGACCGTGTCGTCAATAAAGCTTGGATGCGCGTTGCTGTGTTGACAAAGAGCGACAATATTAACGTTAAAGTTCAACAAAAGCGCGGAAACCGCATTTAAAATTGTAAGAAGTCAATTTGTGACAATTAAGGAAGCCGTTCTTAAAAAAGACGATAATCTCGGCTTTTACAATTCAAGCGTTTTCGCTATTTTCGCTAAGCTTTTTGCTCAATGTTGGCGCGATACAGCTAAATTTTATTGACGACGCGCGCCAATCACCGAATTTCAAGCTAAATGTTTGCTGGCTGACCATGGGTTATGACACTGACGCTATCATCAGATGCGCGCTTCAATCGGGAATGACACCAGTAATTCCTCCGAAGAAGAACCGCAAAGCTCTGCGCAACTACAATAAACATATTTACAAGCTGAGACATCTCGTCGAGAATGCATTTGCACCTCAAAAGATGGCGCGGTATAGCTACCCGTTACACTAAAAATATTGCATTGTTTGTCGCGGCAGCCTAAATTAGATGTATCGCGCTTTGGCTAAAAAATTATTGACGATACCATCTAAGTGAGTTCTTATAGGCTGAGTTTTTCCAAAAAACGTAAATTTAAGGTTTTGCTCAACTGCGAGTTTCAGCAGAAGTTGTATTTGACTAGAACATAAAAATTCTCGCACAACCACGCTGATAGAGCACCCTCAGAATTTTCCTCATCTCAAGTTCGCATTTCGTCTCTCGAGTTTTATTTAAATGCTCAACCAAGGCACACTCCCGAAAATTAATACTTCAAAAATTTTTTCAAGCCAACGACAATTCCGAATTTTGGCAATATGCGAATATTCTTTATTTATCACTTCAACGTGTGTATAATTGACATAGGAGGAGTCCCAAATTATGCACGAAATTTACTTAGATAACAGCGCAACTACAAGGCCCTGCAAGGCTACCATAGAAAAGATGCTTGAGGTTTTAACAAACAAATACGGAAATCCTTCATCCTTGCACGGCAAAGGCCTCGAGGCTGAGCAAGAAATCGAGTTAGCAAGAGTCGTTATAGCAGAAGCTTTGGGTGCAGAGGTGCACGAGATTTTTTTTACCTCTGGCGGAACCGAAGCGAACAATTTAGCCATTCTTGGTGCGGCTGAAGCGAACAAACGTAAAGGAAATAAAATAGTTACAACAGTAGTCGAGCATTCTTCGGTGTTTAACGCGGCAAAAGAGCTTGAAAAAAACGGATACGAGGCAATATACTTAACACCAAATAAAAACGGCGAAATAACGGCATCTCAACTCGAAGACGCCATTGACGAAAAAACAGTCATTGTGAGCGTGATGTGTGTCAACAACGAACTTGGAAGCCTTTTTCCGGTTGAGACTATAAAAACGGCCATTAAACGCAAAAAATCGCCTGCTTTGTTACATATCGATGCTGTACAAGCTTTTGGCAAAATTCCGCTCAATGTCGATAAGCTAGGGGTAGATCTCCTCAGCATCTCTGCGCACAAAATAAGTCGGAGGCCAAGCGGTCTTAGGAAGACA
>JAZQMR010000195.1:0-1705 GCA_045543505.1 Acutalibacteraceae bacterium
GGTCGTTTCCTTGAATTTCTCCGCGACTTTAGCCTTTTCAGGCAATGTTTTTGTATATTCAAAGATTTTTTGCTCGTTCATTTGCGTCTCAAGAGGCCTCATCTCAAGCGCTTTTTGACCCTTCTTACCCGGACAGACAGCCGCACAGATACCGCATCCGGTGCAGTCCAGCGGCGAAACCGTGACAGCAAAGTTCATGTTTGGCACGCCAGTCATCGCGCAAGTTTTCATGCCGTTCGGCGCATTTTTCAGCTCTTCGTCAGTCAGGGCCGCAGGGCGAATGACCGCGTGAGGGCATACCAACGAGCAAAAGTTGCACTGAATGCAGTTTTCCGGATTCCAGCAAGGCACTTCGGTGGCGATGCCACGCTTCTCATAGGCCGCAGACCCCTGTGGCAGCGTGCCGTCGGCGTACCTTGCGAGGGCCGAAACCGGCAGCTCGTTGCCCTTGTAGGCGTTGATGGGCGTCAAAATCTCATTAACATATTGCACCAAATTCTCACGCTCGCCCGTCACAATGTTTTTCTCAGTTTCGTCGACGGAAAATTTCCATTCCTCCGGGACATCAACTCTTTGCAAATCCTTCATACCGCGCTCGATGGCCGCATGATTCATCGCGACGATGTGCTCGCCCTTCTTGCTGTAGGTGCGCGTCGCGGCCTCCTTCATGTACTCAACTGCACGCTCCGCCGGAATGATGTCCGCGATTTTGAAGAACGCCGCCTGCAAAATCGTGTTGATGCGCCGGCCAAGGCCCAGCTCCTTCGCGATTTGCGTCGCGTTTATTATGTAAAGGTTAATCTCGTTCTCGGCGATGTATTTTTTCACTCTTGCGGGCAACTTGGTACTCAATTCGGCCAGGCTCCACGGACAATTCAAAAGAAAACTGCCGCCGCGTTTGAGTTCCTGCACCATGTCGTAGCGCTCAAGGTAGGCCGGGTTGTGGCAGGCGACGAAGTCGGCCGCGCTGATGTAGTACGTCGACTTGATGGGCGCCTCGCCGAAGCGCAGGTGCGAGACCGTCAGGCCGCCGGACTTCTTCGAGTCGTAGGCGAAATAGCCCTGCACAAAGAGATCGGTCTTGTCGCCGATGATCTTGATCGAATTTTTGTTCGCGCCGACGGTGCCGTCCGAGCCAAGGCCCCAGAACTTGCACGAGCGGGTGCCCGGCTTAGAGGTGTCGGACGCGTCTTTTGCCTCAAGCGAGAGACTCGTAACGTCGTCTACGATGCCAATGGTAAAGCGCTTTTTCGGGGAGCTCGAGCTCATATTCTTGAAGACCGCGATAATGTCGGCCGGCGTGGTGTCCTTCGAGCCAAGCCCGTATCGGCCGGTGTAAATCGGCACATTGTCAAAGCGAGAATTCGCGAGCGCAGCCAAAACGTCCAAGTAGAGCGGCTCGCCGATGGAACCGGGCTCCTTTGTGCGGTCAAGAACCGAAATAACCTTCGTCGTGGCAGGCAATTCACTCAGCAAGAACTCAGCAACAAACGGTCTGTACAAGCGCACTTTCAAGAGGCCAACTTTCTCGCCAGAGGCATTCAAAAAGTCCACAACTTCCTCGATCGTCTCGCAAACCGAGCCCATCGCCACAATGATTTTCTCGGCGTCCGGCGCGCCGTAGTAGTTGAATGGCTTGTAGTTCGCGCCGGTTTTTTCGTTGACGCGATGCATATAATCCGCGACGATTTTGGGTACCCTATCG
>JAZQMR010000196.1:0-8528 GCA_045543505.1 Acutalibacteraceae bacterium
GGGTCATCCCCGAAAATTTGAATGGCGCAAGGATGCTCGTTCTCGGAGAGCTGCAAAAGATTTATCGTCTTCTCATTGGCGTAGGAAATCCCGCGCGAGCTGACCATTTCGCTAATCACGTAGCTAGCGCCGAACCGCACGCATAACTCGCGGAAGGCCTTGTCGGCGACGCCCGCCATCGGCGCCAGCGCAACAGAGCCGTTAATTTCTACATTCCCGATTTTCATACTTGCGTCACGCCAGTCGCCGCAAATTTAGCCTTTACCTCCTGTACGATTTCCTCCATGTGCATGCTTCTCGAGCCCTTAACCAAGACGGCATCGCCCGGCCGTATAAGCTCCTTGAGGCACGCGATAGCCTCCTCGTTCGAGCTAAATATATGCGTGTGCACAGAAGGCGTCGCCCCCTCTGCAACGGCCTTAGCTAACGTACCCACAGTCATTACGATGTCGACTCCAAGCTGTGCTGCAAAACGGCCGACCTCTTCGTGAAGCGCTGTTGCCATTTCGCCAAGTTCTAACATGTCTCCGAGGACTGCAATTTTGCGGCCTTTTTTCGGCAATTGAGCCAAAACCTTCAGCGCGCTTTTCATCGAGTCCGGGTTCGCGTTGTAGGTGTCGTCAATCAACGTGATGTCACTCAAGTGATGTATACTTTGCCGCATATTGAGGTTTTTAAAGCGCGACAGGCCCGCCTGAATCTCATCAAGTGTCATGCCCATCGAGAGGCCAATCGCAATCGCTACAAGCGCGTTGTAGACGTTGTGCTCGCCGATGGTCGGAATGACAAACTCGCGGCAGGCGCCGCCGTGCAAGACCTCAAAGCGCGTCGTCTCATTTTTCGTCGAGAGATTTCGCGCCGTAAACATGCAGTCGTTCGTGATGCCAAACGAAATCACGTTGAAGGCCGTGCTGCCCTGCGTCTTGCAAAGAATGTCGTCGTCGCCGTTGACAAACAAGTAGTCCTCCTCGCGCAAGAAACTCGTAATTTTGAACTTCTCTTTGAAGATATTTTCTCGCGTGAGCAGGTTCTCGATGTGCGTCACGCCGATGTTCGTCAGTACCGCGTGGCTCGGCCGGGCCATCTCCGCGAGGGCCTCCATCTCGTTGAACTCGCTAATGCCCATCTCCACGACAGCCACCTCGTGCCCCGCCTCAATGCCTAAAAGCGTCAGCGGTAAGCCAATTTGACCGTTCAAGTTGCCGCTCGTCTTGTGCACCTTAAATTTCTCACTCAAGACGCTCGCGATCATTTCTTTGGTCGAGGTCTTCCCCACGCTGCCGGTCACGCCGACGACCGGAATGTCAAACTTGCTGCGGTAGTAAGCGGCCAAACGTTGCAAAGCCACCCTCGTGTCGCGCACCTTTATATAGATTTTGTTTTGGTCAAGTTCAATGTTATCGTGCTCGGCCGTTAGGGTTGCAAGCGCACCCGCCTCGAAGGCGTTCTCGATAAAGTCGTGACCATTAAATTTGTCGCCCTTTATCGGAATGAAAAGCGCGCCGGGACTGAGTTCGCGGGTGTTGGTGCTCACCGAGTCGACCGTAATGTCGTCCCTGCCACTGAGTAACTTCCCATCGACGGCCGCAATAATTTCTCGAATGCTCAATTTGTCCATAGCTTATCGAACCTCGCTCAACTCACTCAAAATCTCGGCCACAACCTCGCGCTCATCGAAGTGCACGCGCTGACCGTTAATCTCCTGGTAATCCTCGTGCCCCTTGCCGGCCAGCACGATGATGTCGTTCTCCTTGGCGATGGAGAGGCAGTACTTGATGGCCTCGCGCCGGTCGGGAATCACGATAAATTTACCGCGCGTCTTCCGGAGGCCCACCTCGATGTCGGAAATGATATCCATGACGTCCTCGTTGCGCGAGTTATCGGCCGTGACAACAGACAAATCCGAGAGCTTTCCGGAGACCTCCCCCATCTCGTAACGCCGAACCTTAGGACGATTTCCTCCCGCGCCAAACAACGTAATGAGTCGATTTGGCCGATACTCACGCAAGGTCGTCAGGATGTTCTCCATGCTCAAGGCGTTGTGCGCATAGTCGATGATCAGTGTAAAGTTGCCCGGCACCGGCACAGACTCAATACGCCCCTTGACCTTGACCTCGTTCAGACCGTTCACGATGGCGCTTTTGGGTATGTCAAAGTGGCGGCACGCAGAGATCGCCGCAAGCGCGTTATAGATGCTAAACTTGCCGGGGATGTCCACGTTCACGCTCAAGTTTTCCTTGCCGGCGGTCTCGAAATGGATGCCAACATAGCCCGACTGCGAAATCAGTGACTCGTTAAATGCGACAAGGTCAGCGTTGCGCGAGAAGCCATAGGTCTCGACGTCGCAAGTGTGCCCACTCAAGATGTCCCTGTAGCTGCGGTCGTCGACGTTAATAAGGCCCAGCTTGCACTTCCTAAAGAGCAAACTTTTGCACTCGAGGTACTCCTCCATGGTGGCGTGCTCGTTGCCGCCGATGTGGTCCATCGAGAAGTTCGTAAACACGCCATAGTCGAAGGTAAAGCCGTCCATACGGTGCCACTTCAGCCCCTGCGAGGAGGCCTCCATAACGGCACATTTGCAGCCGCTATCGACCATTTGACGCAAAAAGCGTTGTATCTCATAGGACTCCGGCGTCGTATTTACCGTTTTAGTGACTTCGTCGCCGATAATGACGCCAAGTGTACCGATTACACCGGTCTTTAGGCCTGCCTTCTGAAGAATCGTGCGTATCATGCATGAGACTGTGGTTTTGCCCTTCGTGCCGGTTATGGCGATGGTTTTAAGCTGCGAGGCGGGGTTGCCAAAGAACTCTGCCGACATGAATGCTAAGGTCTCCCTGGTATCCTTTACTCGAACGACCGTAACATCCTCATGCAGCACCTGCACGTCATCCGAGATGATTACAGCGCACGCACCGTTCTCAAGCGCCTTGCCGATGAAATTATGCCCGTCGGCGTCATAGCCTTTTAAGCAAACAAAGGCTGAATCCTTCGTACATTTTCTCGAGTCGTAAAAAATATCGCTAATTTCGACATCTAAATTGCCTTGCACCAGCGTATACTCCACGCCGCGAACCAAATCCCTGAGCCTCATACCAGTCACCCTTAACCTCAAATCATCCGGACTTCCCAACATATTATGTGTCCTAGCTATAATATTGCCACAAATGGGCCTTTTTGTAAAATAAAAAATGAAAACCTCGAGCGAAGAAGCATCGAGGCTTTGCGGTGTGCCTTTTAGAAGCTGCACCAATGGGTATAATAAATTGCTCCAAACAACCGCTTATGGTTAACCATCGAAAAAACAGAGAACACTTGGTCAAATTGCTGTGAAGGCTCGGTATTTCACTGTTTATACTCGGAAGTGCCTTGAAGTAAACATCTGGGCGCCGCGAGGCGCCGAAGGCCCATAGGGCCTTCGGCCATACAAGAGCTCAACGTTGTTGGGCTCTTGTATACAAAGAAAATAAATATTATTTTCTTTGGCCTCGCGGCCGGTGCTGACAAAAAAGGTCTCTCTAAAAAATGAATCAGATAACGATTTATGTGGTTTCACTCAAAACCTTTAACTTACCAATAATATAAGAAACGCCAAATAGACCGTCATCCATTCAGCATGAACATAAAAAATTCATCTCGGAGGCAGCAAAAGACTTGTTAGCAAATCTTTATTTTTGATTAAATTCTCAGCTAAAATTTCCTCAACAGGCCGCTTTAAAAATCGCGATAAGTTCTCGTAAAAGGCAGCGACCTCATCCGTCAAAACAACTTTGTATTCTTTTATAACATCGCCCTCTTGATATTGTATATTTTTCAAAAACTATCGTGTGATATAAACTTGTAACATGAAATATTTTTGTTAAATCAAACGCAAATTACTTGAGCTCAACAATCGTTACGCCAGACTCCCCCTCGCCAAAAGTGCCTAGCCGAAACGTCTTCACGTTGGGGTGCTTTTTTAAATGCTTGGAAATCTCCTCGCGCAACACGCCAGTACCCTTGCCGTGAATAACAGTAAGCATATTCACATTCGACAAAACCGCTCCATCAATGAAGGCATCCAGCTCCAGCGTCGCCTCGAGGGCCGTCTTACCGCGCACATCGAGCTCCCTTGTAACCGTTCGAGTCGCACTTCTAAGGCCTCGAGAGCTAACGCCGGAGCTCTTTTTATTCGCCTTCTCGCCCAACAAACGAATGTTGCTCATCGGCACGCGCGTCTTGATAATACCAGCCTGCACCACAACCTCATCGCTGGCCGGGTTGACCTCCAACACCGTGCCCTTCTTATCAATGTCAAAAATCAGAACATTATCTCCGACTTTCAGCTTTCGCGGCAACTTGTAGCCATCACTCTCTCGAGTCTCAACCGGGTCAAGCGCCTTGTCCATCTTGCCAAGGCGCGACTTCAATTTTCTAATCGCGTCATCATTATGGCTGGCGGCCCTTTTTATGGTCTTAATCTCGTCAATGAGCTCCTCTGCCATCGCGCGTGCGCTCGAAACAATCCCCTCCGACTTGAGCTTAGCATTTTTCATCTCAGTCTCGCGCCACGTCTTCACAAAGTCTTTTTCCCTTTGCACCTCAGCCACATCCGAGTTCAACTTCTCTTTTAACCTTGCCAGCTCGAGTTTTTCCTTCTCTAAGTCGTTGCGAGTCTTCTCGAGGTTCTTTACGACTTTCTCAAACTTTATATTCTCCTCCGAGAGGGCCTTTTGCGCTGCCTCAACAACTTGAGCGGGCGTCCCTAGACGTCGGGAAATCGCAAAGGCATTCGAGCTGCCTGGCACTCCGATTAACAACTTGTACGTCGGCGCAAGAGTCTTGACATCGAACTCGCAGCAGGCATTTTCAACATTCGCAGTCGAGATTGCATAGGCCTTGAGCTCTGCGTAGTGGGTCGTCGCCAAGACCTTGCAGCCGCGGCCCTTTAGCGTCTCGAGTATCGCAACGGCCAACGCCGCCCCCTCGACCGGATCCGTTCCGGCACCCAACTCGTCGAGCAGCACCAGGCTTTTTTCATTGGCGAGGGACAAAATTTTTATGATGTTGACCATGTGCGACGAGAATGTCGACAACGATTGCTCGATGCTTTGCTCGTCGCCGATGTCCGCCAGGACGTGCTCGAAGACCGAGATTTCGCTTCGCTCCGAGGCTGGTATCATCAGGCCGCACATCGTCATCAGCGTGAGCAGCCCGACCGTCTTGAGCGATACGGTTTTCCCGCCCGTGTTCGGCCCAGTTATTACTAGAGTGTCGAAGTTTTCGCCCAACGATATCGTCGTCGGTACGACCTTTTTCTGATCAATTAGCGGATGTCGTGCATCTTTGAGGCTCACTCGCCCCTCAGAATTTAGCCTTGGGAGGACCGCCTTCATCGTGTAAGCCAACTCAGCCTTCGCGAAAATCACATCCAGTTCCACGCAAGACTCATAGCTGCCAAGAATGTTCTCAGCAAAGCCACCCACCTCTGTGGACAGCTCACGTAAGATTTTCTCGATTTCCTTTTTCTCAGCTTGACGCAAAATTTTTATCTCATTATTTGCATCCACGACGCTTGCAGGCTCGATGAACACCGTCGCGCCACTGGCGGAAGTCTCGTGCACAAGGCCAGCGATTTCTCGTCTGAACTCCGCCCGAACCGGCAACACAAAACGCTCGGACTTTATTGTGACAATGTTCTCTTGCAGAAATTTTTGCACGTTCGGCGAGCGCAACATTTTGTCGAGCTTTTCTCTTATTGACTCCGATGTTCTGCGAATTTTTCGCCTAATTGCAGCCAACTCCGACGAGGCCTCATCGGCAATTTCATCCTCGGAGACAACGCAAGATTTGATTTTATTCTCTAGATATTTATTCGGTATGACCCGCTCAAATCGCGAGTCTAAGGCCGTTTTCAGCGAGGCAAATTGCTCACGAAATTTCTCTAGCTCGTTAAAGACATGAAGATTCGCGGCCACCCGAAGCAACTCAGTCGTACTCAAGGTCGCTCCAGAGGTGGCCTTTTTTATGGCAAAGTTGACATCGCTGAGGCCGCTGAAAAACGGCGCCTTAAACCTCGCGATGAGCATGTGGGCATCGGAAGTTTCACTCAGTAATGTGCGTACTTTTTCTAGGTCTCGCTCCGGAGTAATCGAGCGCGCCAGCACTTTTGAGGCCTCACACGAGGTCTTTTCTGCCAGCATGTTCAACACTTTATCCAGCTCGAGAACCTTGTAATATTTAGTCATTTCGGCGCTCAAAATCGCGGCCCCCTCTCCCCTGCTTCTCAGGACTAATTTAGCACAAGTTGCCGGTAGAAGTCCAGCGTCCGCGGGCGCCGCTCGAGGCAGCGCAGCAGGTACGACTCCGTCACGCGCGCGAGAATTTTTTGACTCTCCTCGCTTAACGAAAAGGCGAACATCCTATTGAATTGCGCGTACACCGTGTACCGCAGCGCGTAGAGCAGCCCGCTCGTCAACTCGAACTTCTCCCCCGGGTAGTTCTGCGCGCATTCACCGCACAAGATTCCATTCTCGAAGGGCGCAAAATAAAATCGCTCGTCCTCACTCTTGTCGCACTCGGTGCAATAAATTAAGTCCGGCATATAGCCAGCCATCGACAAAAGCCTCATCTCGAACACCGATTTTATCAGCCGCTGCGGCATATCTTTCTCTGCCAGGCAATGAAGCGAATTTAACGTGAGGCGCAAGATTTCCTCGCTATGATGCTGTTCCTCGGCCGCAACCAAACTTAAAATCAACTCGAAAAAGTATTGCGCTAGGGCTAACTTTTCGATATTGCAGCGCAGGCCCCAAAAGGATTTCTTGAGCGCCGCTTCGTTAATTATGTACTTATTCCGGCCCTTGTATATCGCAAAGTCGGAATAGCAAAACAGCTGCGTGGCGGCGAAATTCTTGTTCTTGACGTTCCTCACACCGCGCGCAAACGCCTTTATGACACCGTATTTTCGAGTCAAAATCGTGAGCAGTTTGTCATTGTCAGAGATCGCCTTCTCCATTATCACCAAGCCGTCCGTGTTGACCTGCATATCCGCGCGCCCCCTCCATGTCAGCATTGTTCGCGTTCTTTATCGAGGCATATAGCAAATAGTCCATCACCTTGCCACTCGCCGAAAACCGTTGCCAAGCCATTTCCTCGCTCATTTTTGTTCCTCCTCAATATAATCTTAACATTAGTTTTCTCTAAGTTTTCGAATATATCTGAGGAAATCTTATCCTGAGTTTTTGTAAAAATCAGTTAATATCCCGATCTCGCCGCTGGGCGCCGCGAGGCGCCGAAGGCCCGCAGGGCCTTCGGCCAGCCCAGAGCTCAACAAAGTTGAGCTCTGGGCCACAAAGAAAATAAATATTATTTTCTTTGGCCTCGCGGCCGGTGCGGCTAACCCACCGGTGCGGCTAACCCAAAGGAAAGATCTAATTGGCACAATCCTAAAAAACGGATGGCTCAAACCACCCGCTTACGCATTAAAATCTTTCTCATCGAAGCCAAAATTTCTCAAAAGCCCGGCGCGATTTCGCCAATCTTCTTTGACTTTTATCCACAATTGCAAATTAACTTTCGCGCCAAAGAAGGCCTCTATGTCGGCCCTTGCCAGCGAGCCAATCCTCTTGAGCATGTCGCCGCGCTTGCCGATCAAAATCCCCTTGTGGCTGGCCCTCTCGCAATAAATCATCGCGTCAATGTCAATCAATTTGCTGTCGTCTTCGCGATCGCGCATTCTCTCCACGCAAACCGCCACCCCGTGAGGGATTTCCTTGTCAATGAGCTGCAAAATTTTCTCCCGGACTATCTCTGCGACGATCACCCTCTCGGGCTGGTCGGTTAGCTCGTCCTCCGGGAAGAAATGTCCGTCTTGCGTGGCTGTTTTTTGCAGTTGCTCAAGGAGTATTCCCAGGCCGTCGAGGGTCTTTGCCGACAGCGGCACCACCGCGAGGAAGTCCATCAGCGCCGAGAGCTCGCTTATCTGCTGCATCAAAACGGACTTGTCGCGCAGTGTGTCAACCTTGTTAATCGCTAAAATTACCGGCAAATTTGTCTTTTTCAGCCGCTTTATAAGCTGCAACTCGCCTGGCTTGAGGCTTTTCCCTGCCTCGACCACTAAAAGGCACGCATCGACGGACGCTATCGACTCCCGGATGGACTTTTCCATGTATCGGCCGAGTTCATTTTTCGGCGCGTGAATGCCTGGCGTATCGATGAAAACCAGCTGCGTAGACCCTTTCGTTAGCACCCCCATGATGCGCGTGCGGGTCGTTTGCGGTTTAGGCGAGACTATCGAGATTTTTTGGCCAAGCAACGCGTTGAGTATCGATGACTTCCCGACGTTCGGAACGCCAACTATGGCGATAAATGCTGATTTTTTCTCCATTATTTTGAGCCCTCCTCCCCCGTCAAGTTCCCATAAAAAGGCAATACATACAGAAACAATGCCTGTATGTATCTGGTGGCGCCATATTGAGAATTTTCTTTTACTTAGCTGCTGCGTGGCCGCGAGGCCAACGAAAATAATATTTATTTTCGTTGTGGTC